>DASVRL010000273.1:0-6211 GCA_036388635.1 Pyrinomonadaceae bacterium | reverse complement strand
CGCGATGACGCACAGCTAATCCTTTAAAATGGGCATCGCCGGCGGAACGGTTTCCGATTGGCGTCTGTATGATTCGATTTATACCGAGCGCGTGATGAAAACGCCGCAGAACAATCCGACCGGATACGATAAATCTTCCGTTTTGAAAGCCGCGAAAGACTTGAGCGGCAGACTGCTCCTGATTCACGGCGCGATGGACAACAACGTGCATATGCAAAACACGACGCAGCTTGTCTATGAACTGCAAAAAGCCGGTAAACAGTTTGATTTAATGATTTACCCGACCCAGCGCCACGGCGTCTCCAATCAGATACAGTTAAAACACATGCAGCAGATGATGACCGACTATATTCTGAAAAACTTGTAATTCGACGAAAAACGGAAAATGGAAATCGAAAAACGGAAAATGGAAAATGTTATTTTGTTTTCCGTTTTCCGTTTTCCATTCGCCTGATACAACCAAAAGAAAATCTCAGCGCATCACACCGGACGTAAGGCAGTAACTTTCAAAATCCCTAGTAAATATCGAGGTCAGGCGTTATGTGGCGAATGTTCTCCGTGATAGTCGTCGTTTGTTTGGTGTGTCTTTTGGCGGTTCAGAGCAAGGCGCAGACTTTTCTGAAAGTAAGCGAAGCGGAAATGCGCGCCGTCGTTCAGGCAAATCGACTGCAAACGAATCTGGTGCTGGAAAATCAGGCGCAGGGCTTTGCGGGCAAAGTCCGGCTGGAAATTTTAGACGCCGACGACCAAATTCTCGCCGCCAGCGAAACGACTCACGCCATCAAAAGCGGTAGACAAACTCTGCAAATTCCGCTCGCCTTTATGCCGGCGCAGGCGGCTAATCTGCCCTGGTACCGGCTGCGTTACGCCGTGACGCAGGAAAATTCCTCGCTTTCGACCGGCGGCATCGTTTCGCTTTCGGAAATTATGCCTGAACTTTTCGAGCTGCAAATTTCGGCGAGCGAAAACGTTTTTGCCGGAATGCGTCTTCGCGCGCACGTTCTGGCGTTTCATCCGCTGACGAAAAAAATAATCAAAAACGTTGATGTCACAGGCGAAATCTCGCTTGATTTGGAGACCAAAAAAGACGAAGACAAGCTGAAAATCGTCGCCAAAGGCAGAACCGGCGACGAAGGCTTCGCGACGCTGGATTTCGAGATTCCGCCGAATGTCAGGTTTCGCTGGTTTGGCAAAATCGTCGTCAAAGGCGAAAAAAACGGTTTGACGCGCCAAGCTGACCGGAATCTGGATATTTCCGAAGAGGCGCGCGTTTATCTGAACCTCGATAAGCCGATCTACCAGCCGAACCAGAAGCTTTTCGCGCGCGGGCTTTATCTGAATCCGGCGCGCCGACCGCTGGCGGAAAGGGAGCTTGACTTTGAAATTCTGGATGAAGAAGACGAAACCGTCTACGAAGAGACCGTGAAAACTTCGCGTTTCGGCGTGGCGAATATTAACTGGCAGATTCCCGCCAGCCTGAAGCTCGGAAAATATCGAATCGAAGTCAAAATCGACGGCGACCGCATCGGAAAAAGCGAATTTAAAGTGACGCGCTACGATTTGCCGAATTTCAGCGTCAGCGTCAAACCCGACCGGAGTTTTTATTTGCCCGACCGGAAATCGGCGGAAATCACCGTCAGCGCCGGCTATCTTTTCGGCAAGCCGGTCGCGGCGGGAAAAGTTCGCATCGCGCAGGAAAGCGAAAGACAATGGAATTACCGGGAACAGAAATGGGAAATCAGCGAAGCCAAATCATATGAAGGCGCGACCGACGCGGAAGGAAAATTCGTCGCCGCCGTCGATTTAACCGAAGCTCAGGAAAGTCTGCGCGCGAACGCCGAGATGGCTTTTGAAGATTTGCATTTTGCCGCTTATTTTACCGATTCGACCACGAATCGAACCGAACTGAAGCGTTTTGACGTGCGCATTTCAAAAGAAGCGATTCACGTTTATTTTATTCATTCCGGCTTGGCGACGAACCCGAAGCTGCCCTATCAATTTTACGTTTCGACGTTTTACGCCGACGGCAGCGCGGCGCGGTGCGACGTCGAAGTCAGAGGCAGTTACCCGCAGGTACAGAGCGAGAAAATTCTCGCCGAAACGAAGACGAATTCCTACGGCGCGGGCAAAATGGAAATCCGTATTCCCGAAAAGCCTTTTCCCGAAGCGGAAAACCGCTTTAATTTGCAGCTTTCCGCCCGCGACAAACAGGGCATCGCGGGAACCAACGACATTAATTTTTCTTTAGACGAAAAGGCAAAACAAATCCGCGTTAAAACCGACAAAACCATTTATCTGCCGAATGAAAACATCGAAGCGAAAATACATTCGAGCGAAAATAATGAAACGGTTTTTGTCGATGTTTTGAAAAATTCGAGCGTTATTTATTCGAAAAGAGTAAAGCTCGGCGACGGGCGCGCCGCCTTGCAGATTCCGTTTAATCCCGATTTCAAAGGCGAATTGACGATTGCCGCGTATTTTAAATCCGGCGCCAATTACGGCGAAACGATTAGTCATTCAAAAACCGTCATTTACCCGGCGCCGAGCGATTTGAAAGTAAATATCAAGTCGCTAAAAAACGTCTATCGCCCGAACGAGGAGGCGAAAATCGCTTTTAACGTGCGCAGCGCGGCAGGCGTGGCGGCGGAAACCGCGCTCGGCGTAGTCGTTCTGGATAAAGCCATCGAAGAACGCGCGCAGACCGAGCGGATGCCCGATAACTACAGCGATTTACGGCGTTTGAGCGGAACGGCGGACGCTTTCGGCAACCTTACGCGCAGAGATTTGAACAACCTCGATTTAAACAAACCGATTGACGCGGATTTGCAGCTGGCGGCGGAGTTTCTGCTGGTCAATAAATCTTACGAGCCGCGCTTTTTTGAAAGCGATTCGTACGGGCAAAATTTCGGCGGAATTTTCAGAACTTATTTTGCTGACAAGCTCCAGCCGTTTGCCGGCGCGCTCAAAGCGCATTACGAAAAAACGACCGAATATCCGAAAGACGAAAACACTCTGCGGCGGATTTTGTCGGCAAACGGGATAAATTTCGACGAAATGCGCGACGCCTGGGGAATGCCTTACGGGGTCGAATTCAAAGCCGATTACAGTTATGTAACCATAACGCTGAAAACCGCGAGCGCCGACAAAAAAATCGGAACCGAAGACGATTTTGTCGTCTTCCAAAAGCGCTATGAATGGTTTACTAAAACGCAGAACGAGCTGACGGCGATTCTCAATAGTTACATTCAGCAGACCGGAAAAAAACCGCAGACGATTGACGAGCTGAAAGCCGTCTGGAAACAGGCGGGCGTCGACGTTGACGCTTTCCGCGACGGCTGGAATCGCCCGCTTTATATGAGCGCGGTCAAATATACTCGCAGTCTGCAAAAGCCTTTTCTGGAAAATATCGGCAACCTGGACGGCGTCATCCAACAGGTTTTGCGCGTCAAGCCGATTTCGCAGGAAGTTGTGCTTTTCAAACTCTACAGCGCGGGCGAGGACGCGACAAAAGACAGCTTTGATGATTTTTATCTGGGGACGTTTTCCATCGTTTTGTCCGAAAAAGATTTATCGGAACAGATGCCGGCGGGAAAAATCTCCAAAAGCAAAACGAATGCAGCGAGCGGCGCAATTACAGGCACGCTTTTTGACCAGATGGGAGCGGTCATTCCGAATATCAAGGTGACGGCGGCGAATCAAAGCTCAGCCGAGACTTTTTCGGTCACGACAAACGTAGACGGCGATTATTTCTTTACAAATTTGCCGCCGGGCAAATACAAAATCACGGCTGACGGCTCGTCATTCGGCTTTGCCCCGACGACGGTCGAAAACGTCGTCGTCAGCTCGATGAATTTGATTAAGCTCGATATTTACCTGTATGCGTCAGCGCCCGGCGCGACGGTCGATGTCGTTTCGGGAGCCGACTCGATGATGGACTCGACTCAGAATTCGTACACCGCCGCGACGGTGGTGACGAAAAGTGTGCCGACGTCAATCTCCGGTCTGCTTGGCGCCGGCGGAGACAAACAAATATCGACGCCGCGCGTCCGCGAGTATTTTCCCGAAACGCTTCTCTGGCAGCCGGAATTAATCACCGATAAAAACGGCAGAGCCGAATTGAAATTTACGCTCGCCGACAATCTGACGACGTGGAAACTGTACGCTTTCGGCTCGACGGAAGCCGGCGAAGTCGGTCTGGCGGAAAAGGATTTGCAGACGTTTCAGCCTTTCTTTGCCGAGCTTGAGCCGCCGCGCATTCTGACCGAAGGCGACGAAATCGCGCTGCCCGTTCCGGTTCGCAATTACACCGATAAGCGGCAGAAAGTTTCGGTTTCGATGACGGAAAACGACTGGTCGAATTTATTGAACGGCGCGACGCAGCAAATCGAAATCGCGCCGGACACTTCGCAAAACGCGATTTTCAATTTCCGCGCCGCCGCGCCCGTCCGCGAAGGCAGACAGAAAGTAACGGTGCTGGCGAAAGGCGAAGGCGACGCGATTGAAAAACCCGTCACCGTCAAGCCGAACGGAAAGGAAATCATTCAGATTCAATCGCAGGTGTTTCGTGAAAACGCTGATTTCGAGGTGAGTTTTCCCGCCAACGCTTTTGCGAACACGCGGCGCGCGGAACTGAGAGTTTATCCGAATATGCTGGCGCACGTCGCCGAATCGGTCGAAGGCTTGCTGAAACGCCCTTACGGCTGCGGCGAGCAGACGACTTCTTCGACTTACCCGAATTTGTTGATTTTAAAGATTGAAAAAGATTCGGGCAGAGCGGTTGCGGAAAAAACGAAAATGCAGGCGGAGATTTATTTGCAGCAAGGCTACGAGCGCCTGCTCAGTTATCAAACGCCGGGCGGCGGCTTTTCATATTGGGGCAGAAACGATACGCCGAATGTCGCGCTGACGGCTTACGTCCTGCGATTTTTAAGCGATGCGAGGGACTTTATCAAGATTGACGAAAAAGTCTTCGCCGGCGCGCAGAACTGGCTTCTCAAGCAGCAGCAGGCTGACGGAAGCTGGCAGATGTCTTATGTCAATACGGATTCTTCGACCGCTTATGTCGCGCGCTCGCTGTCGATGAGCGCGCCGCCGAGCGAAGAAACGAAAAAAGCTCTGCGCGCCGGTCTGGAGTTTTTGAAAAAGCGCCTGCCGGAAATAAAAGACGCCTACGCGCTGGCAAATTTCGCGCTGGCTTCCGTTTCCGCCGGCGACGCGGAAACTGCCGCCGCCGTGGCGGAAAAGCTGAATTCCGAATTGCAAAATGACAAGGAATCTTTTTTCTGGACGACCGCGAATACTTTGTTTTACGGCTGGGGAACGCCGGCGAAAATCGAAACGACCGCACTCGTGATGCAGGTTTTTCTGCGCCTGAACGAAAACAATAAATTCACGGCAAATCTCGCGCGCGGTTTGTCTTTTCTGCTCAAAAACAAAGACGAACACGGCGTCTGGTATTCGACGCAAACGACCGTCAATGTCCTCGACACGCTGCTTTTATTGCAGAAATCAGCGAAAGACGCAAAGCCGAACACGGGCGAAAAAACCGAAATCTACATCAACGGCAAAAAAATTCAGGACTTTAATGTCGATATAAATGCACTTTCAAATCCGATTTTGATTGACGCGTCGACGTATCTGACCGAAGCGGCGAATCGGATTGAGATAAAAAACGGCGCGGGTTCGGCGATGATTCAGGCGCAGCTGGTCGCCGTGCATTACATTCCCTGGAAAGACGCTCTGCCGGAAGCCTCGCCGTATTTCGATTTAAAAGTGAGTTTCGACAAAACCGAGGCGAAAATCGGCGACCAGATAAATTGCGCGGTGAGCGTCCAAAGAAAGACGAATCGTTTCGGGATGCTTCTGGCGGAGATAGGCATTCCGCCGGGCGCAGATGTCGATAGAGGCTCGCTTGAAAACGCTAAAAAGCTCGACGAAAATATCAGCCGCTACGACATTTTGCCCGACAGGATTATCGTTTATTTCTGGTCGAGTCCCGGCAGAACGACCGCCTTTAACTTTAAATTCAAACCGCGCTACGGAATCAGCGCGCAAACGGCGCCGTCGATGGTTTACGATTATTACAACGAGGAAGCCAAAGCGACGCTGGCGCCCGTGCGGTTTTCGGTGAAATGATCCGCATAAGTAAAAAGTAAAAAGGCAAAATTGAGAAATCGATTTCTCAATTTTGCCTTTTTACTTTTTACCTGAT
>DASVRL010000272.1:0-9701 GCA_036388635.1 Pyrinomonadaceae bacterium | reverse complement strand
CGTCATTGCAACATTGGGCAAATAAGCTTGTGGATTATCTTCGGCTAAATTTCGATAAATCCCCAACGCTTCTTCGAATTCTTTCAACGACTTTTCGTATTCGTTTTGATCGTCGTGTAAAATAGCCAGATTGTTGAGCGTCATTGCAACATTGGGCAAATAAGCTTGTGGATTATCTTCGGCTAAATTTCGATAAATCCCCAACGCTTCTTCGTATTCTTTCAACGACTTTTCGTATTCGTTTTGATCGTCGTGTAAAATAGCCAGATTGTTGAGCGTCATTGCAACATCAGATAAATAAGTTTGTGAATTGTCTTTGGCTAAGTTTCGATAAATTTCTAACGCTTCTTCGTATTCTTTTAATGCCTTTTCGTATTCGTTTTGATTACGATGCAAATTAGCCAGATTGTTGAGCGTCACTGCAACATCAGATAAATAAGTTTGTGGATTGTTTTCGGCTAAGTTTCTCCTAATTTCTAACGCTTCTTCGAATTCTTTTAATGCCTTTTCGTATTCGTTTTGATTACGATGCAAAACAGCCAGATTGTTGAGTGTCATTGCATTTTCTTCTAACGAAAGCTTATTGGCAAACTTATTTAAGTATTGATTGTAATAATTGGCTGCTTTCGGGTATTGAGTATGTTCAGCTAAGAAGAAAGCGTATTGAAAAAGATTATCTTTGGTGACTTCGCTTTCGATGGAAAGTTCGAAATAGCGGCAGGTATCTTCAAAGCGATTAGGGTTGGTGTAATCGACTTGGGTCGATAAGGCTAGGATGAAAAATTCTTCCGAATTGTTGGTCAGTTTGGGGAGAATTTCTTTCTCGTATTGTTCTTTTCGGCTCAGCAGATAGGTTTGTTCGCTCTGCATCTGTTCGAGTTCGGTTTCGAGAACGGCGCGGGCTTCGCCGAATTCGCCTTTGTCGAAAAAAGCTTTGGCGCGTTGCAGGCGGTCGGTGTTGATTTCGATGCGGTTGAATTGCTCGGCAAGCTGGAGAACGTCGCGTTTGAGCTGCTGAATCAAATCTTTTAAATCGTTTATCTTTTTACTGATTCCGAGGCGTTCTTCGGTTTCGTTTTCGGGCGTGCGGTCAAAGAGTTTTTGCTGAGTATTTAATTGGTCGCGCAGATTATTATACTCATACGATTTGCCGAGCAGGATATTTACGTCAACGGGTGAATTGACATTTCCCTGCGCGTTAAAGTTGAAAACACCTAACGGGTTTTGTTCGCTATTCATAGCTTATTTTTGATTGAAATTAACCGGTGAGCCTTGATTGCCCTGTACATTGATATTTGTTTCGCCCTGTTGTTGGTTGAAGTTGGTTGAAGTATTCGCCGAAGTTTGATTGATGGTTTTAAGTAATTCTTCCAACTGCGCGGCGACTTCGTGATTGGCTTTGAGATGCGTATCGAGAGCAGTCGCCACTTCGCCTTGCAGGTCTTTGTTTTCGGGATATTTCTCAAGCAAGTTGAGAGTTATCATCTCGTCGGGCTTTAACAAACCTTTGACTTTTTGATAAAGCTCTTTGCCGGGTTCTTCAAAAAAGCCGGTGGCGACATTCGCCGCGATGTAGGTGACGAGCATTAGAGCGAGCGTTTCAATCGCCATTTGAGTTTCCTCCGGTTCGAGTCTGGTTGTTACGCGGTCAATATATCATATTTCAAACGGGCGCGGCGGATTTATTCAAGCCGGGCGGCGAATGAAAAATTCGGCGTTTCGCATTCCGCATCCGGCGTTTTTTTTTGATAATCTGGACGTATGGCAAGAGAGTTTCAAGCGGGCGATAATCTGATTTTTCAGTTGGAGAGCGGGTTCGGACTGCTGCGTGTGCTCGGCGCGGAGGAAACGGCGGGCGGCGTCATCTGGCATCTTTCGGCTTTTGAAGATTTGTTTTTAGACGCGGAGACGGCGGAAGCGGCTTTGCAGAATCCCGCGTCGCTGCGCGTTTCGATTCCGCATATCGCGATGACGAACCGCGCCTTTGAACGCACGCCGACGGCGCGGCTGAACAATCATCCTTTATCGGAAGCGGAAATAAAACGCATCGCCGACTGGAAAGCAAATCCGCAGGCGGAAGCGGTCGACCGCTCGGCGCTGCAAATGCTCGGACTGAGATGAGGCAAAACGTAAAATGCAGAGTGCGGAATGGAGCCAGTGTTCCATTCCGCACTCTGCATTTTAAACTATGCGTTTCTTACACTCTGGGCAGATTGTAAACTCGGGCGAGCGAATTCAGTTCCGTCTGCACTCTCGCCCAACTGTTACGCGTCATGTTGTTTAACCGGCGGTCGCGCATCATGCGGTTGAGATTGCGCGCGGCGGTCAGGCAGCGGCTGACTTCGTCGCGGTTTTCCCACCACGAATCGCGGCGGTCGTATTCGCGGCGCAGCTCGTCGGCGGCGGCTTCGAGCGCGCTCGCCTGCCGCATCAGATTGTCTTCGCGGCGCGTGTTGTCCATCCGGCTGTTATCGAGCGCACGATTCAACTGGGTCATAAAAGTGTCGGTGGCATTTTCCAGCCGGCGAATCATCCCGTCGACGTTCCCTCGATTGTAGCGACGCGCCCAATTCGGCTGAGCGCTGGCGACATCAGCCGACAAAATAATCAAAAACATTGCAAAAACCGCAATCATTGATGACGTTAATATTTTTTTCATTTTTCTCTCTCCTTCTTTATTACCGTAAAACGGCAATTTGTTTTCAAGTTTTAGACTCTCAATCGACCTGAACGGTCGAAAAATTTCGGGGAGAGTGACGAATGCTTGGAATATTCCGAGGCGGAAACCGTTGTCCGGGATTAGCTGTCAGTCGCTATTTTAGCCGTCAGCGTTTGGCGATTAGCCAAACGCCAGCGTTCAATGCTCGACCTTTCGACGTTTCAATTCACGGCTAATCAAGTCAAGCTCGCGGCTCATCTGACCGACGACCGACGTATTTTCCTGCGCGCGCCGAATCAGGTACGGAATCGTATCTTTGACCGGACCGTAAGGCACGTATTTCGAAACGCAGTAACCGTTTTTCGCCAGAATGTAGGAAAGGTTGTCGCTCATCCCGTAAAGCTGCGAGAAATTGACGTGCGGATCAGCCGGTTCGACGTTGTGCCGGTGCATTAATTGAGTTAAATACTGGACGCTTTTTTCGTTGTGCGTGCCGGCGACGAAAGCAATCTCTTTGACGTTCTCGATACAATATTCCAGCGCGGCGTTAAAATCGCGGTCGGTCGCTTCCTTATCGGGCTGTATCGGCGACGGGTAATTCATCTCGACGGCGCGCTCGCGTTCTTTTTCCATATACGCGCCGCGCACCAGCTTGACGGCGAAAATGTAACCGTCTTTTCCGGCTTTTGCGTGCGATTGTTTCAAAAATTCCAGACGGTCGTGGCGGTAAAGCTGAATCGTGTTGTAAATTATCGGCTTTTCCCGGTTGTATTTCTCCATCATTTCCGTCGCCAGCGCGTCAATCGCGTCCTGAATCCAGGATTCTTCGGCGTCGATAAAAACCGGCTGTTCAAGCGAATGCGCATATGCGCAGATTTCTTCGACGCGCGCCTTTGCCTTATCCCATTCCTCCTGTTCGCCGACGAATAATTCTTTGTCCGAGCCGACTTTTTCCAGCAGCTCGACGCGCGCCAAGCCCGTCACCTTAAAAACGGCGAAAGGAATGGCTTCGTCTTCTTTAGCGCGCGTTACGGTGCGGTAAATTTCGTTTTTCGTGCTGTCGAAAACCGCTTCTTCGGATTTGCCTTCGATGGAATAATCGAGAATCGCGCCGATGTTCGATTCGCCCAGTTTATCAATCGTCGGCTGGCATTCCTCAATCGTTTCGCCGCCGCAGAATTGTTTGAAAACCGTGCTTTTTATCAAGCCTTTGACCGGCAGACCGAGCCGCAGAGCCATCTGCGCCGCGCCGGTGCCGAACTCGGTCAGAAAAGGCGAGTTCATCATTTTAAAAAGACGATGTTTTTCCCTGAGTTCCGCGTCCGATTTATCGGCAAAAGCGGTTTTCGTGTCCTGAAAATTCAATTCGGAATCGCTCATAATCAGCTTTTAGCAATCAGCGCCAGCCGTCGGCTTTTTGCGTTCTTCTTTATCCTCAAAAATTCTTTACTATTTGAATTATACACAAACGACACTTGCGTGGCGGACAATTTCAATTAATTTTAAACGTCAAATTGTCTGTTTCTCTATTTTGCTTTATCATTTTTCCTTTACTTGAAATACAAAAAGCTAAAGGCTAAAAGCCGATAGCCGACCGATTACCGCTAATTTATGAGCAAAGGTTTACCGAAACGCAGCGAAAATTACTCGGAATGGTATAACGAAATCGTCAAGCGCGCCGACTTGGCGGAAAATTCCGCCGTGCGCGGCTGTATGGTGATCAAACCTTACGGCTACGCGATTTGGGAAAAAATGCAGCGCGCGCTCGACGATATGTTCAAGGCGACCGGGCATCAAAACGCCTATTTCCCGCTTTTCGTCCCGAAATCTTTTCTGGAAAAAGAAGAAGAACACGCCGAAGGCTTTGCCAAAGAATGCGCCGTCGTGACGCATTACCGGCTGAAAAATAACCCGGACGGCAAAGGCTTAATCGTCGACCCGAACGCCAAACTGGAAGAAGAACTTATTATTCGACCGACCTCGGAAGCCGTTATCTGGAACGCTTATAAAGGCTGGATTCAATCGTGGCGCGATTTGCCGCTGCTCATCAATCAATGGGCAAACGTCGTGCGCTGGGAAATGCGGACGCGCATTTTCTTAAGAACGGCGGAATTCTTATGGCAGGAAGGACACACGGCGCACGCGACCGAAGCCGAGGCAATCGAAGAAAGCGAAAAGATGCTCGGCGTTTACGCGACCTTTGCCGAAGAATGGATGGCTTTACCCGTTCTGAAAGGATTAAAAACGCCGGGCGAAAGATTTGCCGGCGCGGTCGAAACCTACTGTATCGAAGGCTTGATGCAGGACGGCAAAGCCCTGCAAGCCGGAACGTCGCACTTTCTGGGACAAAATTTCGCGCGCTCTTTCGACGTTCAATTCACGAACAAGGAAGGCAAACTGGAATACGCGTGGGCGACTTCGTGGGGCGTTTCGACGCGTCTGATGGGCGCTCTGATTATGGCGCATTCCGACGACAACGGTTTGGTTTTGCCGCCCAAGCTCGCGCCCGTTCAGGTCGTGATCGTGCCGATTTATAAATCGGAAGAAGATTTGGCTCGGATTTCCGAGCGGGTTAATCCGATTTTTGAAGAACTGAAAGCCAAAGGAATTTCCGTTAAATACGACGATGACGACAAACAGCGCTCCGGCTGGAAATTTGCCGAATACGAATTGCGCGGCGTGCCCATCCGTCTCGGCATCGGCTTGCGGGATTTGGAAAACGGCACCATCGAGGTCGCCCGGCGCGATACGCTGACCAAAGAATCGCGTTCATTGGAAGGAATTGCCGATTATGCGGCGAATCTTTTAGATGAAATTCAAGCGAATATTTATCAAAAAGCCTTGAATTTCCGCGAGCAAAACACATTTCGCGTCGATACTTGGGAAGATTTCCAAACGCAAATCGAAAAAGGCGGCTTTATATCGGCGCATTGGGACGGCACCGCCGAAACCGAGGAAAAAATCAAGCAGGAAACCAAAGCGACGATTCGCTGCATCCCGCTCGACGCGCCCGAAGAAGCGGGCGCGTGCGTCTATTCGGGCAAACCGTCGAATAAGCGAGTCATTTTCGCACGCGCTTATTAATTTTCGCATGCTTATTAAAGGAAAAAGGCGACGCTGGCAAGCGTCGCCTTTTTCTATTTTTTTAATTTCTCTCTTTCTCCGGCTTCAATCGAAAGATGCGTTTTGATTTCCGGCGGAAGGTATAGATTTTCGCTCCAGTATAATTTGTAATTTTTCTTTTTGCCGACGGAAAAATCAAAACCTATCCGGTTATTTCCTTCATCGCGAAAATAATATTTCAGATTTTCGGCATAAACATCAAAAACGACGCTTTCGCCGGGTTGCAGTCGAAACGTTTTCAGCGCGTCTCCGCAAAAAAAGTTATTTTGCTCGACGCCGTCGATTTGATAGAAAGCTTCCGTTTCAATCAAGCCTCTCGCGTCGGTCGGATAAGCGTAATAGTAGGCGATTTTATTGCTCCGGTTTACCGCTTCAAAAGCAGCTGTCAAGCCTTCTTTCGTCTGAATAAACTCTTTAAAGTAAATACCGATTTCTTCGTTTTGGGAAAACGGCGGAAGTTGCCGCCGACCGCTCATAAACGGCGGCAAAAACTGGACTTTGTCCTTTACCGCGTCAAATTCCGTCGTTAACAAATAATAGCCCGCGGCTGAATACCCGAAACAAAACGACAAAATTCCAATTAAAAAACGCGTTAATAATTTCTTCATAAACCAAGGCGCGAATTCAAAACAGATTATCTTTTACGCCAGCCCGAAAGGCAAGAAATTTCCGGTTACTTCAGAATTCCTCTCGAAATCACGATGCGCTGAATCTCGCTCGTGCCTTCGTAAATCGTCGTGATGCGCGCGTCGCGGTAATATTTTTCGACGTTGTAATGGCGCGAATAACCGTTGCCGCCGTGAATCTGGATGGCTTCGGCGCAGACTTTGTTGGCGTTTTCCGAAGCGAAAAGCTTTGCCATCGAGCTGAAAACGCCGACGTTTCGCGCGCCGGCATCTTTCAAAGCGGCGGCGCGCAGGGTCAATAAACGCGCGGCTTCCGTTTCGGTGTGCATATCGGCGAGCTTGTGCTGGATCGCCTGAAATTCGGCGATCGGTTGACCGAAAGCGGTGCGGTCTTTGGCGTATCCGGCGGATTCTTCCAGCGCGGCTTGGGCGATGCCGACCGACAAAGCAGCGATGCCGATGCGACCGTTATCGAGCGAGCCGAAAGCGACTTTCAGCCCGTTGCCGACGCCGCCGAGAACGTTTTCCTTCGGAACTTTCACGTCCGTGAAGCTCATCTCGGTCGTCTGCGAAGCGCGTTGACCGAGCTTGTGTTCCACCGACGAAACCTTTAAGCCTTCCGCGTCGCCGTCAACTAAAAACGCGGTGATTTCCTTTCTGCCGTCACGCTCGCCCGTGACCGCCATCACGAGATAAACGCCCGCGATGCCGCCGTTCGTCACCCACGATTTGGTGCCGTTTAAAATGTAATAATCGCCGTTCTCGGCGGCGCGCGTTTTTTGATTCGCCGCGTCCGAACCGGCTTGCGGCTCGCTCAGACAAAACGCGCCGAGCGTTTTGCCTTTCGCCAGCGGCACGAGATATTTTTGTTTCTGCGGCTCGGTTCCGAAACTCAAAATCGGGTAACAGCAAACCGAGTTCGTCACCGAAACGATGACGGCGACCGAAGCGTCGGCTTTGGCGATTTCTTCCAGCGCCAGCGCGTAGGAAACCGTGTCGAAACCGGCGCCGCCGTATTCTTCGGGAATAATCATTCCCAAAAGCCCGAGCTCGGCTAAGCCCTCGATCTGCTCGCGCGGAAACTTTTCCGCCTCGTCATATTCGCGCGCGCGCGTGGCGATTTCGTTTTGCGCAAACTCGCGGACGCTGGCGCGCACCATCTGCTGTTCTTCGTTCAATTCCAGGTTCATAGAGTCAAGTTTAAAGCGATTCAGGCAAAACAAGAAATGGACAACCGAAAATGGAAAACCGAAAACGAAAAGCTGATAACGGAAAATATTTAGTTTTAAATTATGCGTCAGCCGCTTTCCGTCGCTTATATGGAACGTCTTTTGCTTATGAGTGATTACCGATAATTTTCTGTATTATTTTTATGCAGACGATTTTTAAATTCAAGAACAAGGGAAGGTTAAAAATATGAACGGACCGTTAAAAGGATTGATAGCAGGCGCGGCGGCGTGGAAATTCGGCGGCGGCATTTTTTCGATGGTTATTATATTTCTAGTGGTTTTCTGGCTGCTCGGCAAATGTTAGAAAATACGAAACGCAAAATGCACGGTGCAAAATGGAAGGATTTAAGATTCAGGATTCAGAATTAAAGTTTCTTTCATTTTGCACCGTGCATTTTGCGTTTTGCCTCAATTAAACTTTATCTCGCCATTTTAAAACTTCTTCGCGCAGAATCGGGTTTTGCTGAAAGCTGGCGGTTTGTCCCTGCGCCTCGGTCGCGCGTTGAATGTGCCAGTAGGTCAAACCGAGTTTGCCGACGGCGCGCAGAAATCTTTTCCGCGCCTGGTATTTATTCGTCCCGATGCTGCCCAGAAGCCAGGCGGAGCTTTTAAAGGCGGAAGTCGCCGTATCGAACTGCTCCTGCGTAATCAAACCGCGCATCACGTCAATCGCCAGCATTTCTTTCAAAATTCTATTCTGGCGAAACATTATGTAACCCGCAAAACAGACGAAAATCGCAAAAAACGGAACCTGTAAAAACAGGTAGCCGAGCCAGAAGCCTTCGAAACCATAGCGCGTCGGTATTCCGTTCCAAACGGCGTGCAGGAAAACGGCGCAGCCGTAACCGAGCACCGGCAGCAATATCCGGACGAGCGTGTTGTGCGACTCGCGCGCAATGCCGCAGCCGATTCCGGTCATCGCCGTAAAAGTAACGTGAGCGAAAGGCGACAAAATTCCGCGCAGGAAAAATAAAATGACCAGCGTCGTAAAGCCGCCTTCGACCAGCCCGCGCCCGTAGTAAAGCACGTTTTCCACCGTGGCGAAACCGAGCGCGATAGTGCCGCCGAAAACGATGCCGTCGAGAATGTCGTCGAACTCGTGGCGAAAGAAAATCAGCAGCAGAATTAAGCCCAAGCCTTTCGAGCCTTCCTCAAAAACCGGCGCGGAGATGACGGCGGCGACATCGCGCCCGAAATACGCGCCCATCAGGTCGTTAATCGTCGCCGAAAAAATCACCGCTACCAGCGCGCCCCAGGCGAATGCCAGCGCCAGCAGCCAGAGCGGTTCCGGGTCGTAGCGGTCGAGCCAGATAAGCGGCAAAATATAGATACAAGCCGGAACGAAAGCGACCACCGCCGCGATAAAAGCGGCGACGATGCCGAGACTGCTGGCAATCATCGCCGTCACGATCAAGGACAAAAAAACGACGATGAAAATCGTTACGGCAATGCCGATTTTTTTTCCGGTTTGGCTTTTTGCCGGTTGAACGGCAGGCGGGCGCACGCCGATTCGCGTCACCGACTCGCGCCAGCCTGCCGCCTGATTTTGAAAGGTCGGCGTCGAAGCGGGCGGAATTTGAAAACCGGACGACGGCGGCTGCGGCTGAAATTGATTTTGCAGAACCGGCGGAGCTTCAATGTAAACTTTTAATGCGACGCCGTCTCTGCCGAGACTCAAAACGTCTGCGGAATTTAATTTGTGAAATTGAATTCGGTTGCCGTTGACGTAGGTTCCGTTCGTGCTGTTGTTGTCGGTCAAGTAAAAGCCGTCGGGTTTTGCTTCGATAAAAGCGTGTTTTGAGGAGACGACGCGCTCATTGGCATCAAATTTGACGTTGCAGTTGACATCGCGCCCGAAGGTGAGAAATCCGTTGTCCAACTCCGCCGTTCTTCCCGCCAGCGAACCGTTTTGAATCGTAATTTTTAATTTCATTTCGCTTCGTGTAATTGAAGTTTTTACAAGTTTCTTCAATTTTTTGCCGAAGGTCAAAAGCAATCGCTGAAATCAGCCGGCGAAACGCGAAAAAGAAATTTTTAACGCCAAGGCACAAGGGGGAATAACTC
>DASVRL010000271.1:0-19452 GCA_036388635.1 Pyrinomonadaceae bacterium | reverse complement strand
CGTTCGGCGTGCGCGTCAGAATTCCCATCTGGCGAAGCCCGTCGAAAATCGCGCCTTTGATGCGATAATGCGAAAAGGTTATAAACGAAGCTTTGCGGCGCGGGTCGTAGCGGTCGGCGGCTTCGAGCAAGCCGACCATTCCGTAGCTGACCAGTTCTTCGAAATCGACTTTCACCGGCAGCGTGTTCAAAACCTGCTTGACGACCGAAAAGACAAACGGGCGATATCGCTCGACCAGCGCGTCGCGGTCAACCAGAGATTGTCCGGCGGCGGAAAATTGCTGCTGTTCCGGGGTTTGTTCAGCCACTTGAATTATTTTACTCGACTAAATTTCCAACTCCAATGTTATTATTATTTGAATAAAGAAAGCAAAGCGAATTTTCGTCCGCCGGAAAGCTGAAGAAAGCGGTAAATTCGGCAAAACGCGGCGATAATAATTAACTATTAATAAATAAGAGCAAAAATATTGCATCTTGCGCGGATTATTTACAATCAAACGCGTTTGCGAAACTTTTCGGCGGGCGGCAGACGGTTTGCTTTATAAAGAAAATAAATTCCGTTTGCATAAAGAAAAGAAATTCCGTTTGCATTGCGCGTTTTTATAAATTAACGGTATGAAATCGAAAAAATACCGCCTCGAAACGGTTCTGGAAATCCGCGGGCGCGCCAAAGACGAAGCGGCTCGCCAGGTTGCCGTGCGGCTCGAACAATTAGCCCGCGCCGAAGCCGAACTCAATCGACGTTTAAAGGAGCTGGAAAATTGCCGCGAGCGGCGGCGCAATGCGCAGAACGCGATGCTGGCGCAGCTCAGCGCCGGAACGCAGGCGCACAATATTACGGCGCACAAGGATTTTTTAGGACAGCTCAAAGAAATGGAAACCGAGCTGGAAACCGCCGTCGAGCAGCAAAAACAGACGGTCGCCGCCGCCGAAAGGGAAGTCGCGCAGGCGCGCGAAAAATTAATCGAAACGGCAAAGGATTTAAAAGCCATCGAGGTGCATAAATCGAACTGGAAAATCGCCGAGCGCACGGCGGAAACGCGCCGCGACCAGAAAATCAGCGACGAAATCGGCGCCATTCTGCACGGGCGGCGCGACGGCGGCTCCTGAGCCGTCCGGAAAACGAGGTTGCCGCCGCATAAACGGAAAGTTTATAATCGAAGGCAACAAAAATTTTTAACCGTCGATTAATCGAAACGTGATTCGCGCGCTGATAAAAATTATATAAAAGGTTCGGAAAGTGAAGCTTTATGCCGGAGAAATCGCCGCAATCCATACACTTGACCGCCTCCTCCGCCAAAACGGCGGAGGAAGCCTCGCGGGTTTTGCCGCTCGCCGTCGCCACCGTGGTTTGTTTTCTCGCCGCCGTCACGCTCGGTTACGGCTCGTGGTATTTTTTCGGCTCGCATCGCTGGCAGAAAAACGCGCCCGATTTTGAATATACCGTCACGAATATCGAGAGCGCGAACACCGCGCCGAAAGATGAGATTGTCGAAGCGCCGCCGCCGTCGCCGGCTAACCAGTCGGTTGTGCCGAACGCGCCTGTCGAAACAAATATTGAAACAGCCAAACCGGAAAACGTCGTCGATGTCGCGGGCGGCGAAATCACGCTCGGCGGCGGCGACACCGCGAGACCGCTGAAACGGGTTCTGGTCGAGGATTTTGCCATCGCCGAAACCGAAGTGACCAACGGGCAATACGCGGAATTCGTCACAGCGACCAATCATCGCGCGCCGGCTGGCTGGAAAAACAACGAGTTTCCAGAAGGCGCGGCGGATTTTCCCGTCACCGGCGTTTCATTCGCCGACGCCGAAGCTTTCTGCAATTGGCTGGAGACGAAAATCAATCTGCCGGTTCGCCTGCCGACCGAAGCCGAGTGGGAGCTGGCGGCGCGCGGTCGCGAAAATAATAAATATCCGTGGGGAAACGAATGGGACGCGAAAGCCGCCGCTTCAAGAGAAACGGGCGGAAAAGTTTCGGCGGTCAAAAGCTTTCCGCTGAATCGCTCGTCGTTCGGCGCGTTTGATATGGCGGGAAACGTCTGGGAATGGACGCAGGATAAAGTCTCGGAAAGCGACGTGATTGATGAACAGGTGCGGGCGGCGCTGAAAAGCGGCAAGGTTCTGCGCGTCGTCAAAGGCGGCTCGGCAACCGAGAAAGCGGCGCAGATTTCCGTCCGTTCCCGATTCGAGATACCGGAACAAACCAAAGTGGCGACGGTCGGCTTTCGTTACATCGTCGCGCAGCGAAAACAATAAAACGCGCTTTTATTGAAAAAAACGGGAAAAATTTAACCTGATAAATTATAATAAGACGAACATTGAACAATCGTATTTAAAAGAGGTAAAAAGATGAGCAGCCCCGGAAAACCTTTTAACTTTACCGAAAAATTAACGTCCAAGTTCTGCGCCGTTCTATTTTTCTCTTTATTCGGCGCGCTGCCGGTAACCATTCCGGCGCAGGACGATTTGCGCAACACCGTCTACGGCAACAAACCTTCGAAAACGAAAAAAACGGCTTCGACGATGCCGAAGCCGACCCCGCCGCCGAAAAAGCGCAAGCCGCGCCTGCCCTCGAAAACGAATCTGCTGCCGGTCGTCTTTACGACGCAGGAAGCCCGAGCGGAAATCTGGCTGAACAACCGCAACATCGGCGTCACGGACGGCGCGGCGCAGCTCAGAAGAAGTCTCGCGCCCGGACTTTATCAGGTGATGGTCAAAAAAGGCGGGCAAATTCTGAATCCCGTCCAATCAATCAGCGTCACGCCCGAACAAACCGATTTTTTATTAGTCCGCGAAGTTCCCAAACCGACCAGACAGACGATTCCGGTGGCGAAAACCGAAAATCCGAAACCGAAAACCGATCAGGAAATCGCGCTGGAAATAAGCCAGAAGGTGCGTGAAACGCTGGAAAACTACGCCGACCCGACCAAAACCCACAGCGTCACGGCGGCTGACTGGGAATTGGTTCTGCAAGCCGCGCAATTAGGACAACTGCAAAATTACACGGCGGTGCAAATCGAAGCGCAGCGCTGGTTCGCTTCCGGTCAAATCGAGCTTGCCAGAGGCAATTATCCGAACGCTTTCAAGGCTTTTAATCAAGCGGTCGAATATATGCCCAATTCGGCTTTGCCTTTTTACGGTCTCGGCATTACTTATCTCGCCAACAAACAGCCCGCCGACGCGCAGAAAGCCTTTCAAAAAGCACTGCAAACCGATTCGAAAAACGCGATGGCGTATCGCGGATTCGCCGACTCGCTGCGGCTGACAAATAAGGAAAAGGAAGCCATCAACGCCTATAAATACGCGATTCAATTCGGTTATCGAACGCCGGAGACGCGCTATTACCTGGCGACGGTGCTCTCGAAAACCGGAAAGCATCTGGACGCGATAAAAGAGCTTGATGAAGTGGCGAAAGAAGCGCCGAACGCCGACGTTTACGTCGCTTTGGGCACGGCTTACCAGGCGCTCAAGCGCGACGTCAGCGCGCTGGAGGCTTACCAGAAAGCGACCGAACTCGACCCGAATTCGGCAGTCGCTTTTGACAATCTCGGCGACGTTTATTACAAACAGCGCGAGTATGTAAAGGCAAAAGACGCTTTTGAAAAAGCCGTCGCGCTCGACCCCGAAGGAAAAAGTCTGAATTTGAAGCAAACGCAGAATAAAATTCGCGAGGCAACTTCGAAAATAAAATAACAAATAAAATAACTCGGAAATTTTCGGCGGAGAATTTTTATGAAAGTCGAATCATCGAAAACGAATCAAGCGGCGGAGAGAAAAATTTCTTCGCAGAATAAAAACGTCAATCAGACCGGCGTTTTATTAAACAAAACCGATTTAAAGGATTCCGCTCCGCCGCCGCCGAAAAGCTTCGCGCAGATTCTGGAGGAAACGCGAAACCAGAACGTCGACGACGAAGGCTTTCCGTCGAATCGAAAATCCGACCGCGCTAAGGAAAGCGCCGACGCCGACGAAGCCAAAAACGAAAAAGAAACGAGCCGCAACGTGCAGACGCGCGACGCGGTCGAGGAAAGAGAGAGAAAACAATCGGACGAGCAGCAGTCCGGCGACGACGACGGCAGCGGCGATGCCAATTCCGGCTTCGGCGCGTTTGTTTTTCCAGCCGATAATAAAATCTCAAACACGAATTCGATTCCGGCAGCGCGCTCGATTCTGCACGTCGCCGACCTCGAAAGAATCGTTTCGGCAATCCGCGCGCAGAATCTGAAAAACGCGCAGGCAATCGTGATTTCGCTCAAACACTCGGTGCTCGAAGGCTTGCAGATAAAATTGACAATCGAGGAAAACGGCAAGCTGAAAGCTGAATTTTTAGCCGCCGGCGAGCAGATAAAAAATCAGCTCGACGCGCGCAAACACGAATTAATGGGAATTATCCGCGAGCGCGGCATAAATCTTTCCGAAATGAATGTCCGGCAAGGCTCGGATTTCTCGCCAAACGACGAAACCGAAGGCAAACAGCTGGCGGAAAAAAATATTTTGCCGCCCGACGCAAAAGAGCTTTCGCCCGGTGAATCGCCGGAAGAATCTGGTATTGAATCGAACAGCCGTATTTCCTATCGCGTTTAATCGCGGCAAACCGACTTAAATACGAAAACGAATAAGCTTACTGTCAGCCGCGCAAGCCTGGATGCGACGCGCGCGGATGACCGTTTATAAACCTCTAAAAAAAAAATAATCTCATTCAGTTAAAACTTGTTGATTTTCATCAAAAACATCTGCTATGTTATTTATCAAGACGTCTCGCAACAGGCGGCAGAGTAAAGCCGAATCTTTTAGTTCTAAATAAATCAACCAGAAACCGCAATTGAATAAACTTTCCCGAAGCGATAAGCTCGCCATTCTGCGCGGATTCTATCTTCGATAAATCAAAAATTCACGCGCGCCACGGCTTTGTCCGTCAAGGCTGACCTGCGCGCGCATCATTCAACAACCGACCGACCGACCGACTTTTATCAATTAAATTGG
Organism: Pyrinomonadaceae bacterium; assembly: GCA_036388635.1. Classification (GTDB taxonomy): domain Bacteria; phylum Acidobacteriota; class Blastocatellia; order Pyrinomonadales; family Pyrinomonadaceae; genus JALZHR01. The sequence goes on along the minus strand of DASVRL010000271.1, from coordinate 14,468 downwards.
AGCATTATGATTTTGATAAAGAAATTTTTGACACTTCTGCTTTTGTCGATTTTAACGATTTCCTGTTTTACGCCCGGCGCGCAAGCGAAAATTTCAACGCCCGCCGCCGCCGCCGCTAATCAACGCCCGAAAACTTATGTGCTCGACAAGATTCTGGGTCGCCCGCTCGCCGCCTATTCGATGCGTCGTCTGCGGCGGACGTATATCGGGGCGGCGATTCGCGTCAGACGTTTATCCGACGGAGCCGAAACAGACCTCGTCGCGGGATTTTCAAAATCGATGGCGGACGCTTTCGGCTCAAACCTGAAAATCGTCAAAATCTACGACCAGAGCGGCAACGGTCGAGATTTAACCGTGGTCGGAACGCCGCCGCAGCTCAGCTATCTGACGCGCCCGATGATTGATTTTTACGAGTGCAACGACACGACCGAATTTCGTTCGGCGGCGACCGTCAGCTTGTCCGAGCCGACGCAGTTTTTTGCCATCGACCCGGTTGTCGGGTCGAGCTATCTGACGCATTTCGGCGGCGGGCAATTCGCCACGCGCTTCAGCGCCGGAAGATACACGCAAACCAACGGCGCCGACGTTTCCTACGGCGGTCGGATTTCGGAAAGAGGCGCGGTTCAATTAACGTCGGAATTTAAAACCGGCAATGAGAGTATCCGCGTCGACGGCGAGACGCAGTCGGTTTTCAGCGGCGCGAATGCGGGCGATGCGCCATTGGTCAACGGAATTATCCGGCTCGGCAATTACGAAGGCTTGGGCAGCGGATTATTTCTCGGTCGCGTCGGCGAATTTCTCTTGTTCGACGGCGGCGTTTCCAATCGCGATAGAGACACAATCGAATCGAACCAGATATCGTATTATCTGGACGGCAAGCGCATCGTCGTTCACGGCGACAGTCTGGCTTACGGCTCGAATTTGGGTTTATACGCCAGAGAAGCCGTTAATTACGGCGGGCAAACCAGGGATTTGCTCGGCGAAGGCTGGGACGTATACAATCGCGCCGTTCCGGGTTCGTCATTCAACAATATAAGCGGCGGCGACTTTCATTTAATCTTGAGCGCCGCGTCCAGAATCGACGTGCTGTATCGACCGTCGGCAGAGCAGAATATTCTGGTTATCTCGACCGGCTGGAACGACGTCAACGGCGGCGAAACCGCCTTGACCATCAAAGCGCAGTTCGTCGCCTATTGTCTGGCGAGAAAGGCGCTCGGCTGGAAGGTCGTCGTCGCGCCTTTGCCGATCGCGAATTATCCGGGTCAGCCCGCCGCTTATCCGGCAATCCGGCTCGAAGTCAATGCCTGGCTCGCCCAGCACTGGCACGAATTCGCCGACGCTTACACCGATTTTTCCGCTGACCCGCTGATCGGTAATAACGCGGATACGACTAATACTATTTACTGGCAAGACCAGCTGCATATGACGCGAGCGGGCTATGCCGTCTGGGCGCAATATTTAAAATCATCCATCGAATCCGTAGACGATTCGGCGGTGCAGAAACGCTTCCTCGACAACGCTTTCTAGCCTTCTCGTCAAAAGCGCTTTAAAGTCAATTTAGTTTGTTTGCGGAATTTCTGCGAGTGTTTTACATATAAACGAAGATTAAAAAGTTTCGAGCCGTCTCGAATTTGCATCGACAGCGTCTTCGGTTTCCAGAGTTTTCGAAATTCTGTCCAGATTCAGGCTCCGCGCCGAAGCGTTAAAAATCTCGCGGTAAGTCGCGCCCTTTTCGTAAAGCTCGTCGTGCGCGCCGCTTTCGACGACGCGACCTTCCTTTAGAACAAAAATTACGTCCGAATCGATAATCTGCGAGATGCTGTGCGAGATGACGACGACCGTGCGGTTCGCTTTAATCGCGTCCAGACTGTTTTTGATTTGTTCGGTGGCAATCGCGTCGAGGCTCGCCGTCGGCTCGTCCAGAAAAATAATCGGCGGATTTTTCAGAAACAGGCGGGCAATCGCGATACGCTGCTGCTGCCCGCCGGAAAGCTGCTGAGCGTCGGTTTGATAGCGGTCGGGAAGCTGCTCGATTTGGTCGTGCAGGTAAGCTTTTTTCGCGGCTTCGCGGACTTCTTCAAAATTCGCCTGCATATTTCCGTAGCGAATGTTTTCTTCAATCGAGCCTTTGAAAATGTGGTTTTTCTGCAAAACCAAGCCGATTTTGCGGCGCAGAAGATGCGTGTCGTATTCGAGCAGATTTTCGCCGTCCAGACAAATTTCTCCGTCGCTCGGCGCGTAGAATTTGCATAAAAGATTCAAAAGCGTCGATTTGCCCGCGCCCGAAAGCCCGACAAAGGCGACGGATTTGCCCGCCGGAATTTTCATATTGACGTCGTAAAGCGCCTGCGTTCCGTTCGGATATGTGAAATTTACGTTTTTCAGTTCAAACTCGCCTTTGAGATTTTTCGTGGTAATCGAGCCCGATTCTTCAATCGCGAAATCGGCGTCGAGCACCTCGAAAAATCCTTCGGCATAAGTCAGCGCTTCGTTGATTTCGTCGTAAATGCGGTGCAGCTGGCGAATCGGCGCGGAGACGTTGTTGAACAAAAGAATGTGAAACATAATCGCGCCGATCGTCATTTGCCCGTCCAGAACCAGATAAGCCGTCAGAATAATAATCAAAGTGACGCCGACCTGTTCGGCAAAAGTTTTGAGCGCGTCGAAAGAATAATTGGTTTTTCGCTGTTTTAATTGCGCGTCAATCAGGTTTTGCTGTAAGGCGGCTTGTTTTTCGCTCTCGTATTCTTCGCGGACGAAGGATTTGATGACGATAATCGATTCGATAATGTTAAAAAGCCCGTTCGTTTTCCTCTCGCGCAAGGCACGCAGCCCGCGCCTGACGCCTTTCAGCAATCCGGCTTGCCGCCAGCTTAAAAGAAAATAAACCGGCATAATCACCGAGGCGATTAAACCGACATAAAAATTGGCGGAAAACATCACGACGAGCGCCAGCGCGGCGTTGGCGAAAAGCGGCAGCAAATCGATAAAAATTCGCTGCACGAATCTGGTCAGGCTTTCGGCGCCGCGGTCGATTCTGGTTTGAAGCTTTCCGGTCGCGTTCTGGTCGTCGGCGAAATAGGCGTATTTGTAGCTGAGAATTCTTTCGACGGCGTATTGCGACAACTGGCTGGAAAGATTGATGCGGATGCGCTCGCCGAGCATGCTCTGCCCGTATTTAACCGCAATATTGACGAGTTCTTTGCCGAACAAAATCGCGCTGATAAAAAGCAGCAGCGAGCTGCTTCCGGCGGCGGTCGCGCCCGCGCGCAGAAGCTCTTCGATCGTATCGACCGTGTAGCGCAGAACAATCGGATTGACCTGCGCGGCGAGCGCGCCGATTAAAGTCAGAAACAGCGAGCCGACGACCAGAAATTTGTAAGGCTTGACGAAAGGAAACAGCCGCCCGATTATCTGCCAGATGTTCATCGTTTATAAATTTTAGTTTGATTTCGCGTGCCGAAGCAAAGAAGTTTAAAGAATTGAATCAAACAGATAAAGACAATTCAATTTATATATAAACTTATATATAAATGAACAGGCAACGGTGTTTTCGAACAGGCAAATAAAATCTCAATTGGCGGAACGGAAACGGGTCGCCTTGATAAGGCGTCTCGAAAACGCCCGCCGGAGTCAACGGATTTTCTCAAAATATTTTCGTTCCCAATAATTGGTCGATTTCTTCTTGACACTATAATTGTAAATGCTACACTCCTTAAGATAATCTTATACCAAAGGCTTTGAAAATCTTACCGTTTTCATTGCTTTACTTTTAAACGTTAATCACACAGCTCAAATTTTATACTTGGAAGGTTTTCAGCCTGAAAACTTCGTTTCATCTATACAGGCTTGATATATTATCGGCAAATAAAAATTAAATTCTCAAGGAGTAACTCAGCGTGAAAAAATTTCTAGGTATTATGGTATTGCTTGTTTTAGCGGTTTCGGTCTTCATCTCAACCCCGAACAAAAGCGGCGCAAGCAAAAATGTTTTCGGTAAAGGCTCACCCGACGAAATCGAAAAAGCCAAGCAAAAAAGTTTTAGCATAATAAAAGATAAAGCGGCGCAGCGCGGCATCGGTAACGATAACGACTTTAAAGTAAAAAAAGTCGAAATCGACAAGCTCAGTATGGCGCATACGCGTTTTCAGCAGACCGTTAACGATGTTCCGGTCTGGGAAAGCGAAGCGATTGTCCACCTCAATGCCGACGGCGAATTAAGCCGCGTCACCGACAATTTAAAAGGAGCCGTCGCGGTCAGCACCGAACCGAATTTTTCGGCGGAACAGGCGTTAAACTTTGCTAAAACGTTTGCTCAAAATTTCAGAACGACGCGTTTGAGAGGAACAAGCGAAGAGCCGAAAATCGACCTCTGGATTTATCGCGGCGAAACGCGCGACCATTTAACCTACCGCGTCGAAATGCCGAACGTGGAAAACACCGACAATCCGTCCGTCCCGGTCGTTTTCGTTGACGCGCAAACGGGCGAAAAGGTATTCGAATACAACAATTTGCAAACCGGCTCCGGCACTTCACTCTACAGCGGTATCCTGCCGATTGACACCAGCTTCGCCGGCGCAACTTTCTATATGGAAGATTTAGGGCGGCGAATGGGCACGTTCAATATGAACAGCACCGGCAACACTATGTTCGGCACGGGCGGAAAAATGTCGCGTTATACGGGCACGGACGATATCTGGAACGCGACGATAGAGAAAGCCGGAGTTGACGCGCACATCGGCGCGGCGAAAACCTTTGATTATTACCTGAACGTTCACGGTCGCAACGGCATCGACGGCAACGGCGGACCCAGAACGACCGCCGCCGGCGCTAACGGCTCGATTAGTTTAATCACTTCGAGAGTCCATTTCGGCAAAAATTATAACAACGCTTTCTGGCATAACAACCAGATGACCTACGGCGATGGCGACGGCGTCAACTTTACGCCGATGGTCACATTGGATATCGCCGGACACGAAATGACGCACGGCGTCACGCAGTATTCCGCAAATTTGACCTACTCGAATGAATCGGGCGCGCTCAACGAATCGATGTCCGACGTTTTCGGCGTTCTGGTCGAATTGTATGCCGACGGCGGCGTGGTCAGCGGCGACACCTGGAAAATCGGCGAAGACGCTTACACGCCGAGCAGAGCCGGCGACGCGCTGCGCTATATGGATAACCCGCACTTAGCCGGAAACGCCGGTTACACGACCAATGACGACCCCGACCATTACTCCGAACGCTACACGGGAACCGGAGACAGCGGCGGCGTCCACATCAACTCCGGCATCGCCAATCACGCGTTTTATCTGGCGGCTAATGGCGGAACGCATCACCTGAGCGGCGTCAATGTCACGGGAATGGGCACGACCGATGCCGGAAAAATCTGGTATCGTGCACTGACCGTTTATATGACCACGGGCACAAATTTCGCGGGCGCTAGAACGGCGATGCAGAATGCGGCGATTGACCTTTTCGGCGCAAACAGCACGCAGTATAACTCGGTCGCCGGAGCATGGTGCGCCGTCGGCGTCGGAACTTGTCCGTAAATAAATAACTCAGCCAACTGAAACTCGGGGCGGCATCACTGAACTTCTTTCGAAAGTAGATTTGAAGACAGTGTTCCGCCCCAAGCCGATTTCAAAACCGCTCCTTCCGGCAAAGCCGCTATCTTCTTTTTGAATCCTTACGGAAACGCCTTTCCTCTTCAATTATTTTTTACATCTCCGGTTTGTCTCGAAAAGATTGTTTTTAAGACCTTTTTTACCTTCTACTGAAATAATTAAATTCTAATAGAATTTCCGGGCACTAAAGTCACAAAAATTAAAAGAGACGGATGACTGTTGCTGTCCGTTTCGCGGCGTCGATTCCGTCATTGGCGGCGGCGATAGTTTTGTCGTCTATCGTACAAACGGAATTTATTTTGTTTGATATTCTCGAAAGTTATTATTTATTGATGATTAAGCTCTAGTGGAAACGGGCTTGAAAGATAGTTAGCGGGCGGAAACGCGTACCGACTTATTTTGTTTATTGGATAAAAAGCCCAGCCCGAACGCGCCGGGCTTTTTGAAGTTTGTTTCCGCGCCGCCGCCGCCGCTTGATATTGTCTGAAAAGTTCGTTTCAAAACCGTCTTTCGACGCCGAGCCGACATTGACCGAATATTTAGATTCAAAATGATTAAGTAGTGGTTTCAGAGCGCATTGCCGGAAAGCGCAAGCTTTCTAATCGATGATTTTCCCGAACCGCGATGTTTGCCGGTATTGGCGGATATCGTCCGAATCATTCGAACTAAACTGTTTAATATCGTCATTTTATGAAAAGAAAGAAATGCCGATTTTGCGGCTCTAACACCGGCTGTTACAGAATAGAAAAACGATTCACGCCGAAAGCGACAATCGTTTCTCTTTCTATCTTCGGCGCGGCGATAATCGGCTGGCTCGAACTTAAATCTTTTATGCCGATAAGCATTATTTTATTTATCAGCGGTCTGTTGTGTCTGGTTTTACTAAAGACCCCGCAATATTTTTGCCGCTCCTGCGGCGAACGGCGACGTTAAAAAATTGACGGAATCACGCCTTACGAGCCTTCGATTAGTCATCTCAATATGGATTACCATATGACGGAGCAAGGATTTGAAAAATAACCTGCGCCGGTTTTTGTCGCCGTTCGCAGGCGGGCGAACGGTTGGGGCAAGGTTAAGAGCTTATGAGCTTATCAGCCAATGTTTCCTACCGAACAGACCGCAAAGGTTTATTTCGCTAATTTAAATTAGGTTTACTATAACTAAGCGAGGGAAAATTAGGGCGGAAGCGAACTGGCGCGATTGGCACTGAGTCAAAGGAATCGTTCCAATAGCTTTCTGCTCTGCTTTTACTTTCCAGATACTTAGATAGAGCCTTTGACACTTCTGAGACAAAACCCACTTATGTCGCAAAGCCATTAAACAGTTATTAAACAAATCTTGCTGGAATAAAAAGAATAATCGATAAAAATCATATAATACGGTAAATACTGCCATCGATTGAAAGTGAAGTTCACGACTAAGGAAGTAATGAATTGCGCCGCTGACAGTCTCAGAAGTAATGAGCGCCGCCCATAAATGCTAATGTTATATAAGTGGTTTAAGGAATATTAATTTTATGGCTGCTTCTGAAATTAACACTGTTTTTTTACGTCCTCGGGTCGAGGGTAAATTTCTAGTAGTTAATAATGAAAAATTTTATATCCGAGGAGTTACTTACGGCACGTTTCGTCCGAACGAACAGGGCGAGGAATACTCCCTAAATAAAGTTAAACAGGATTTTCAGCAGATAGCCGCGAATGGCTTCAACTCCATCCGAACTTATACGGTTCCGCCGCGCTGGTTGTTGGACGTTGCCGAGGAGCACGGTCTTTACGTTATGGTCGGGCTTCCCTGGGAACAGCACGTCACGTTTTTAGATGATGAAAGCCGCGTCCAATCAATCAAAGAGCGCGTTCGTTTCGGAGTCCAGTCGTGTGCCGGTCATCCGGCAGTGCTTTGTTACACGATCGGAAATGAAATCCCGTCGCCGATCGTGCGCTGGTACGGAGCGCGGAAGATAGAGCGATTTCTTAATGAATTGTACAAGATAGCAAAAAAGGTCGATCCCGAAGGCTTGGTCACGTATGTGAACTATCCTTCGACCGAGTATCTTCAACTCGCTTTCGTAGATTTTCTCTCGTTCAACGTCTATCTCGAAACCGAAGAACGCCTGAGCAGTTATGTGGCGCGTCTGCAAAATATCGCCGGAGAAACTCCGCTGGTGCTGGCGGAGATCGGTTTAGACAGCCGGCGCAACGGCGAAGAAAAACAGGCGGAAATGCTCGACTGGCAAATCCGCACCGCCTTTCGCGGCGGCTGCGCGGGCGCATTTATCTTCTCCTGGACGGATGAATGGTATCGCGGCGGCTTTGAAATCGAGGATTGGGATTTCGGCTTAACCACGCGCGAGCGCCAGCCCAAAGCGGCACTGGCGACGGTTTCCAGAGCCTTTGCCGAATCGCCGTTTCCTCCCGATGATGTTTCCTTGCCTTACATCTCGGTAGTCATCTGTACTTACAACGGCGGTCGAACTATCCGAGACTGTATGGAAGGTTTGACGAAACTCGATTATCCCAATTTTGAAGTCATCGTCGTCGACGACGGTTCAAAAGATAATACCGCCGAGATTGTGTCAGAGTATCCTTTTCGTCTGATTCAAACCGAGAATCGCGGACTCGGCAGCGCCCGTAATACCGGATTAGAGGCGGCAAAAGGCGAGATAATCGCCTACACGGATGACGATGCCAGACCTGACCCGCACTGGCTGCATTACCTGGCGATGACCTATTCGACGACCAACCACGCGGCAGTCGGCGGTCCGAATATCGCCCCGGCTGGCGACGGTTGGATTGCCGAGTGTGTTGCCAATGCGCCGGGCGGACCGGTGCACGTTCTTCTGGACGACGAAACCGCCGAGCATATACCGGGCTGCAACTGTTCCTTCCGGACAGAAAATTTACGGCGTGTCGGCGGCTGGGACGAGCGCTATAGAACTGCCGGCGACGACGTCGATGTTTGCTGGAGAATCCAGCATATGGGTTGGACAATCGGCTATAACCCGGCGGCGATGGTCTGGCATCACAGAAGAAATTCGATTAAGGATTATTGGAATCAGCAGATCGGCTACGGCAAAGCCGAATCGCTCTTAGAGGAGAAATATCCTGAGAAATACAACGCGACCGGGCATTTATCCTGGGATGGACAGCTTTACGGTAAAGGATTGACCCAGGCTTTAATTTCTCTTAATGAACGAATATACCAGGGCAGATGGGGGCGCGCGCCTTTTCAATCGGTTTATCAAACGGCGCCTAATAAATGGTGGTCACTGCCGCTGATGCCCGAATGGTACTTGATTATCGGTTTGCTGGTCATACTTACCCTGCTCGGACTTTTATGGCAGCCGCTTTTTAGAATTAGTTTTATATTACTTGTATTGTCCGTCGGAGCCGTCCTGTCTCAAGCCGTTATCAGCGCGGCAAAAGCTTCTTTTACCGGTCCGCCAAAAACTGAAGCCGAGTTGCTGAAAGCGTATACGATAACGGCTTTTCTGCATATCCTGCAACCGCTCGCGCGATTAAAGGGACGAATCCGATACGGACTCACGCCCTGGCGCCGGCGCGGGAATCCCGGGATGGTTTTCCCGCGACAATACACAAAATCCGTTTGGAGTGAAACCTGGCGCGAACCCGATGAGGTTTTAGAATCATTGCACAATTTCCTGAAAAACGACGGCGCCGTAATTCAATGCGGCGGCGACTTTGACCATTGGGATTTGGACGTTCGCGGAGGCATCATGGCGAGCGCCCGCGTACTGATGACTGTGGAAGAGCACGGCGGCGGCAAACAACTCTTCCGTTTTAAGGCATATCCGAGAATATCGAGAAAATGGGTGTTGCTCGCGTTGCTTTTATCTATTCTGGCTATCAATGCCGGCTCCGAATATCCTGAAGCAGGCGCGGGAGTGCTCGTTGTTTTCGGGTTTTTGATCGTGCTGGCGTTGTATTTGTCGGCGTTGATTTACAACGAGTGCGCTAATCCTTTAGCGGCTATCCTCAGCGCCATAGAATCTTTGAAACAAGAACCGGGCATTCAGACGCAGACGACAACAGATGTCGTCATGGTCAAAAATGAAGAAACCGGAATTGCCGCCGAAACGAATTTTGATGATCGGGGAAATTCGCAAAACGTTGCCGGTAAAAGCCGTGCGGCTTCGGCAGGCGACGGCGAAAAGAAAGGCGGTACTGTGAAGATTAATCGGACCTAATCAAACTGCCGATTTTTATCATCGCCTGTTTCATTAAATAATGAAATAAGATAACCGAAAGCACGAAGCCCGGCAGTAAATCTTGTAATAGTAAATGGAAATCGGTTCCACGAAAAATTGGCGAAGCGGATACCGGAGACTTTTGAAGTATCCGGTTTCTTATTGGCGGGGTTGGAGCTTTATACTGATTGTAACTCTTCTGACGACGGCTTTTAGTCTTCTACAGCCATTGCCGATGAAAATACTGGTCGATCACGTTTTCGACCGGAAACCCGTTTCCGAAGGAATCAAGACTGTCCTTGATTGGATTCCCTGGACAGAGAGCGCCGCGGGACTCTTGTTTTGGGTAGCCGCCGCCGGATTGCTGATTTTTGCCGTCAACAGCACGCTCGATTTGATTTTGACATTTTCGTGGATTCGCGTCGGGCAGAAAATGGTTTACGACCTGACGTGCGATATTTTCGCCCATGTCCAGCGCCGATCCTTAATTTTTCACACGCGAAACTCGGTCGGCGATTTAATGAGCCGCATTACCGGCGACAGCTGGTGCATCCATACGATTACCGATACGCTGCTTTTCGCGCCCGGACACGCGCTCGTCACAATTATCGCGATGGTCTTCGTGATGACGCAGATTAATCTGGAACTGACGCTGATGGCGCTGGCGGTAGCTCCGCTGATGACTGCCGCATCATTGTTTTTCGGAAAAAAAATCAGGAAAGTCGCGCGCCAGAAAAGAGACAGTGAAAGCCGCATTCAATCTCACGTGCAGCAAACGCTGAGCGGCATCGTCGTCGTCAAAGCTTTCGCGCAGGAAGAAAGAGAACACGACCGCTTCAGGGAATTTGCGCGGGCGGCAATCGGCGCGCACAAGCGCAGCACGCTGACGGGCAGTTTTTACAATCTGCTGTCGGGCGGATTTAACAGTCTGGGAAACGGTTTGATTTTATATTTCGGCGCGCATTACGTCATCTCCGGCAAATTGACCATCGGAAGTTTGCTGGTTTTCATTTCCTATCTCGGGACTCTGCAAGGGCAGCTCAAATCATTTACCGGCATTTACAGCGCTTTGCAAAACGCCGGAGCCAGTGTCGACCGCGTGATGGAAGTGTTAGCCGCCGAACAGGAAGTCAAAAACAATCCTGATGCGCGCCCTTTAACCAATGTTCAAGGGCACGTGCGTTTCGAGAATATTACTTTCGGTTATGAAGAAAACCAGCCTATTTTGCGGGATGTTTCCTTTGAAGCGCTTCCCGGTCAAACGGTAGCCATTGTCGGACACACAGGCGCCGGTAAAAGCACTCTGGTCAGTCTGGTGCCGCGCTTTTTCGATGCCTGGACGGGAACAGTGAAGATTGATAACCGGGACGTGCGCGAGATTGAACTGAAAAGTCTTCGCTCGCAAATCGGCATCGTTCTGCAGGAGCCTTTTCTGTTCCCGCTTTCGATTGCCGAAAACATCGCTTACGGCAGACCAAATGCCAACAGAGCGGAAATCGAAGCGGCTGCCGTCGATGCCAATGCGCACGAGTTTATAGAACAATTGCCGGAAGGCTATAACACGATCATCGGCGAGCGCGGCGCGACTCTGTCCGGCGGCGAACGACAGCGACTGTCCATTGCCAGAGCGCTTTTAAAAAATGCTCCCGTCTTGATATTGGACGAGCCGACCAGCGCGCTCGATGCGCGGACGGAAAGTTTGCTGCTGGAAGCCTTGGAGAGATTAATGAACAACCGAACGACCTTTATCATCGCGCATCGGTTGTCAACGATTAGAAAAGCCGATCAGATATTGGTTTTAGACAAGGGAAAGATTGTCGAAAGCGGAAACTACGACGAACTGCTGGCGAAGAAAGGTGTTTTTGAGTCTTTACACAAATTGCAGTTCGTGAAACAGCAGAATGTTAACGAGGAAGCTTGATTGTGTCTGATGAATCGCCAAATAAAGTCGGCATTGCCCGAATATCGGTCAGGCTACTTCAATACGCCGTCCGGCGCTGGACTAGACTTCTGATTGTGCTCGCTATTATGCTGCTCAAAACCGGAATGGAGGTTCTCAAACCGCTGCCGTTGAAAGTTTTGGTCGATAATGTTTTGAACCAGCAGCCGCTGCCGTCCATACTGGCGGGTTTTGCGGAATTGCTGCCCGCGGGCGCAGCGACCAGAGAAGGGCTTCTGACATTAACGGTTGCCGCGACGATTTTGCTTTTCTTTCTCGGCTGGGCTTTGGGTTTGGCGAGTTCTTACGCCAACATCGGATTCGGACAAAGAATGATTTACGATTTGGCGGAAGACCTTTACCGTCATTTGCAGAGGCTTTCGATGGCTTTTCATAATCGCAAATCGGTCGGCGATTTGATCCGCCGAGTGACGAGCGACACGTCGAGCGTCTCGACTATCGTTAACGGCGCGCTTTTGCCTGTTCTCGCCTCGATTTTTAGTTTGGTTTCGATGTTCGCCATTATGTGGCAGATGGATTCGGGCTTGACGCTGCTGGCTCTGGCGGTGCTTCCGTTTATGATTGCCGCGATGTATTTCTACTCGAAGCCGATGAACGATTTGAGCTACCGGCAGCAGGAAATCGAAGGAGAAATATACGGCGTCGTCGAGCAGACTCTTTCCGCCATTCCGGTCGTGCAGGCATTCGGCGCCGAGGAGCGAAACGATAACCGTTTACGCGACGTCACCGACCGGACTTTGAAGGCGACGATAGACAGCACGAAGGCTCAGTTTAAGTTCAAAATTCTCATCGGGCTGACGACGGCTGCCGGGACGGCGGCGATTTTATGGGTCGGCGGAATTCACGTGCTGGAAGGAAAACTGTCGGTCGGCAGCATTCTGGTTTTTATTTCATATCTCGGTTCGCTCTACCGCCCGCTGGAAGCTTTGATATATACGTCGATGACGATTAACAGCGCGGCGGGCAGTGCGCGGCGGGTAATGGAGATTTTAGATACGCAGCAGGAAGTCGAAAATAACCCTGATGCGCGCCCTTTAACCAATATTCGCGGAAATGTGCGTTTTGAAAACGTCTCTTTCGGTTATGAAATCGGGCGACCGGTTTTGCGCAACGTTTCTCTCGAAGCCTTTCCCGGTCAGACCGTCGCCGTTGTCGGCGCGACCGGAGCCGGTAAAACTACTTTATTAAGTTTGATTCCGCGTTTCTCTGACGTCTGGGAAGGAAAGGTGACGATCGACGACCGGGACGTGCGCGAGATTGAACTGAAAAGCCTTCGCTCGCAAATCGGGATCGTTCTGCAGGAGCCTTTTCTGTTCCCGCTTTCGATCGCCGAAAATATCGCTTACGGCAGACCCGATGCGAAAAGAGCGGAAATCGAGGCGGCGGCAATCGACGCCAATGCGCACGAGTTCATCAAACGCCTTCCGGAAGGTTACAACACGATTATCGGCGAGCGCGGCGCAACGCTCTCCGGCGGCGAACGACAGCGACTGTCCATTGCCCGAGCGCTTTTAAAAAATGCTCCCGTTTTGATATTGGACGAGCCAACCAGTGCGCTCGATGCCCAAACGGAAAGCCTGTTGCTGGAAGCTTTGGAAAGATTGATGAACAACCGAACGACTTTCATTATTGCACATCGATTGTCAACGATTCGAAAAGCCGATCAGATACTAGTGCTGGAAAACGGCGAAATCGTCGAAACCGGTAACCACGACGAGTTATTGTCAAAAGGGAAGCGATACGCTTCTTTTTACGAAATTCAATTCGGGCAGCAGCGCCGGATTGTGGATAACGCGTCTTGATTTTTGTTTTTAACGGCGGCAGTTGCGGGGACGAGATATGACGGAAAAGCAATTACAATCGGATATGATTGATCAGACCGAACAACCGTCGGGACTCTGGACGGACGGCGTTCTGCCGTCGAATGTTCGGATTGGAGCAAAAAGCATCATCACCGAAGATTATGCCTTCAAGCGATTTAACAGCAAGCGCGATCCGGCATTGATTATCGGTGAAAGCTGCACTCTTGACGGAGTCCACTTCGCGCTCGGCGAAGAAGGGCGAGTTCAAATCGGCAATTACTGCTATTTCACCCACATCGTTTTGCTGTGCGAATTGGAACTCGCTTTTGGCGATTACGTGGTCATCGGATGGAATACCACCATTGCCGACACGGATTTTCACCCGATTGCGCCGGCAGCGCGGATTGCCGACGCGATTGCCTGTTCGCCGCTGGGCAAGAATCTGGCTCGTCCCGAAATTCTCCGAAAAAAGGTCACGGTCGAAGACGATGTGTGGATCGGTCCGAATGTTACAATCTTAAAAGGCGTCAATATCGGAGCGGGAGCTTTTATCGAAGCCGGAACGATGGTCGTCCGCGATATTCCGTCGCGGGCGCGCGTCGCGGGTAATCCGGCGCAGATTATCGGAAGGGTGTAACTATGATGAAACCGGGAGAAACCTTGCCCTGGGATTGGTATCCGGGCGTTATTCCCGATAACGCCTTGATAGATGAGACGGCTTATGTGGAAACCACTTATAGCTTTCATCTGTATCGCAGTAAAGCGGCGGCGGGCGTCCGCATCGGTTTCGGCGCATCGGCTTATCTGGGAACGATGTTTGACATCGGTCCGAGAGGACGCGTCAGTTTGGGAAATTACGCGCTCGTTCACGGAGC
>DASVRL010000270.1:0-58135 GCA_036388635.1 Pyrinomonadaceae bacterium | reverse complement strand
TGATGGTTAGCCGCATCTCCATCGCCGAGTCACCCCCTACCCCACGCTGTTCTCAAGTTTCAATCCGAGCAGGCGTTGGGCCTCGACGGCGAACTCCATCGGGAGCTCGCGGAACACGTCCTTGCAGAAGCCGTTGATGATCAGCGAGACGGCGTCCTCCTGCGAGATGCCGCGCTGGCGCAGGTAGAAGAGTTGCTCCTCGCTGATGCGCGAGGTCGTGGCCTCGTGCTCGACGCGCGCCGTGTTGTTCATCACCTCGATATACGGGAAAGTGTTCGCTTCGCTTTTTCCGCCGATCAGCATCGAATCGCACTGCGTGTAATTGCGTGCGCCGCTGGCGCGCGGCATAATTTTCACCAGCCCGCGATACGAATTATTCGAGCGTCCGGCGGAAATTCCTTTGGAAATAATCGTCGATTTCGTGTTTTTGCCGAGGTGAATCATCTTCGTGCCGGTGTCGGCAATCTGCGCGTTGTTCGTCAGCGCGACCGAATAAAATTCGCCGATGGAATTGTCGCCCTGCAAAATCACGGACGGATATTTCCACGTAATCGCCGAGCCGGTTTCCACCTGCGTCCACGAAATTTTCGAGTTTTTACCGCGACACGCGCCGCGCTTGGTGACGAAATTATAAATTCCGCCCTTGCCCGATTCGTCGCCCGCATACCAATTCTGCACGGTCGAATATTTGATTTCCGCGTTCTCTAAAGCGACCAGTTCGACGACCGCCGCGTGAAGCTGGTTCGTGTCGAACTGCGGCGCGGTGCAGCCTTCGTTGTAGGCAACGTAACCGCCTTCTTCGGCAACAATTAACGTGCGTTCAAACTGCCCGGATTCCTGCGTGTTGATACGGAAATACGTCGAAAGCTCCATCGGGCAGCGCACGCCTTTCGGAATAAAAACGAACGAGCCGTCCGAAAAAACCGCCGAATTTAAAGCCGCGTAATAATTGTCGCTGGTCGGCACGACCGAACCGAGATATTTTTTGATGAGTTCAGGGTAATCGGCGACCGCTTCGGTAAACGAGCAGAAAATCACGCCCGCTTCCAACAGTTTTTTCTTATACGTCGTCGCCACCGAAACCGAATCGAACACGGCATCGACCGCCACGTTCGCCAGCATTTTCTGTTCGGTCAAAGGAATGCCGAGTTTTTCAAAAGTTTTCAAAAGTTCCGGGTCGACTTCGTCCAGACTCTGCTTTTTCGCCTTCTGCTTCGGCGCGCTGTAATAACTGATGTTTTGAAAATCGATGTTCGGATAATTAAAATTCGCCCAGTTATCGGGCTGTTTCATTTTCAGCCAGTGACGATACGCTTTCAGGCGAAATTCCAAAAGCCATTCCGGCTCGTTTTTCTTTGACGAAATCAGGCGAACCGTGTCTTCCGACAAACCTTTCGCGATAGTTTCCGTTTCGATATCTGTGACAAAACCGTATTTATATTCTCTGTTTGTTAATAATTCTGTTGCTGTTGACATAAAAATAAGTTCAAAGTTTAAAGTTCAATGTTCAAAGCCGGTCGCCACTGCCGACCGCTGAAGGCTTTGCCGACCGCTTAAATTCTCTGCGGCTCGATGGTGCGATGAATGCCCTGAATTTGATGAAACATCGCGTCAACCGCGCTTTCAGTTCCGACCAATTGCGCCAGAGTTATCTGCGACAGAGCGTTTTCGACAATCTCGTGCAGCCCGACAATCACCGGACGAATGCTGCAATCGCCCTTATGAACGCACGCCTCTAAAACGCCCGTGTAGCTTTCGCAATGCTTGTTTAAAACGTCTTCGTCCAGAACTTTGATGACCTCGCTCAGGCGAATCTCGCTCGCCGGACGCGCCAGCGAATAACCGCCTTTCGTCCCGCGCGTCGCCTGCACAAAGCCCGCTTTATTTAAAAGCCACATCAGCTTTCCCGCATTCGCCACCGAGATTCCTTCCATCTCGGCAATCTGCGGCAAAGTCCGCGACTCATTCCCGGACAAAGTTGCCAGCTGCACCAAACAACGCAATCCATATTCTTCCTGTGCCGATATTTTCATCTGTTTACCCGATTAAAAATTTTGCATTTTGTAGCAAATAATAGATTATCAAATCTTTACTTTTTTATCAAGATTACCGAAAACTTCATCTCAGGAGCTGTCGCGCATATAATGAAAAGACATTTTGGGAAGAAAATCCCTACTTATTAAGAGTGAGAAATGTTTAATTGATGCAAAAACGGCAACGGGTAATGCCGGTAAATCTGGCGAAAATACCGGTTGACTGATATCTGCCGTCGAGTCGTGTGCCGGAGCCGAAGATGACGTATCCTCCGTTTCTCGAAATGGCGGGGCGACCGACTCCTTGTCTTTGCTCCGAGGCGATGATGCGGGTTTCGCCGGCGACGCTTTTTGAAATGACTTCTCCGCCCAGATTGGTGGCGCCGGTTGAAAAGGCAACCCAGCTGCCGTCAAATGAAATGGCGATTTTTTCGCCCTGCGTGCGCGGGCTGTCGGCATTTCCCTGTTCGCCGCCGGCGCCCGTGCTGACTCGTCTTACTTCGCCCGATTCGACATTGACGACGAAAACATCCTGAAGTTTGTTCGTATCGCCGGAAACCATATTCGTCCCGGTCGTCGCAAAGGCGACAAAATTGCCGTCGCCCGAAATTGCCGGCGCGACGACGCGGCTCGCGCTTTCCGTTCCCTGATCGCGTTCCGCTCGGCTGCCGGTCAGACTCAAGCGCTTTAATTTCGGATTGCCGGAATCATAAAGAAAAATGTCCCAGAGGTCGTTTTTGTCGTTTCCGACGAGCGTCGAAGCGAACGAGTAAAACGCGACTTTGGAACCGTCGTCGGAAATCGAAGGATTCGAGCCGCCGACGCCTTTTTTCGTTTTCGGATCGAGGCTGAGCAAAACCGGCGCTTGCCCGCTTCCGACTTTTTTCAGATAGACGTTGACCGTGCTCGTTCCGCTGACGCCCGGCGCGAGATTGCCGGCGCTCGAAGAAAACGCGATCAATGCGCCGTCGCCGGAAATTACGGGTTCGTAGCTTTCCGAGTTTGTTTCGCTTTCGCCCGCGCCGGTGCTGATGGCGGTGACGACGCTGGTTCTCGCATTCCAGACAAATATGTCGCGAACGCCGTTCGTATCTACGGGAACAAGATTCGTCGCATAAGATTCAAAAGCGATAGATTGCCCGTCAGCCGAAATTGACGGCGCAAAACTGTCGCCGTTTCCTTCCGCGCCGTTCATTCCCATGCTGACCAGTTTCGTTTCGCCGGTATTGCGGTCGCGCCAGAGAATTTGGCGTTTTTTGCCCGACGAGCCGCCCAGACCGGCGCCGGAAGAGACAAAAGCGACATAACGACCTTCTTCGGCAAAATCGCCGCCGACCACCGGCGCGGAGCTTTCGTAAAACGTGCCGAATTTCGCGTTATCGGCGCTGCGGCTCAGCAATTCGTAGGTCAAGTCGCAGCCGATCCGGATGAAACCGGGGCTCGCGCCGACGGTTCCTCTGATTCCTTTCTCGATTCGGCAAGTTTGATTGCCGGGCGCGGATTTAATGGCGAGCGTATAAGGCGTGCCGTTCAGATATGCGTTTGGAAACTTAAATGAATTACGGGAAAACTCACCGGTTCCATTCGTTGTCGCGGTTAAGGAAAGCTCTTCCGCGCCGTCTTTCTGCAAAACAACGGTTGTTCCTTTCAGCGCAATAAATACGCCGTCCAGATACGAACGTCCCGCCGGTTGGGCAAAGGAAGCTGAAGAAAACACCGAACAGAAGATTACTGAAATAACAACTGATTTTAGTTTACGCATATTTCTGATTTTCGACTTATTTAATGATTTTCGCGTCAAAGTTCGGTGAGAAAGATTAATTTGGTAATTTAATAAAACACTGGCTGCAAGGAGTTTCGTATATCCGGGCATTTATTGAAGGCGACGCCGCGCGTGTAAAGTCCGTCTCGCGGCTTGACCCGAGCAGCCCGGATGACGAGACTCCATTCAAACCCGAAAAATAATGTTTTGCAAATTGATAGGTTGCTTTTTGCGGCGGTAAAATTTTCACTTTCGAAATTTACGTCCCCGGATGAAATTATTTGCCCGCCGAAGCCGCTTCGATTTGCGATAAATAATTTCTGACTAATTTTGCGTGATCTTCGTTTTGAAGTTTATCTACGGATTCCCTGCAGATTCGATGATGAGGTTCGGCTTCGGCGAATTTGTTCTGCATTATTTGAGCGTAAGCGAGTTTGCATTCGTTTAAAAAAATCGCGATGTTATCTTCCTTGTAATGCTCGCGGAAAACGGGCAAAGCTTCCAGCAAGTATCTTTCGGCTATCCGGTATTTGTTTTCCGAGGTCGGCGGAATTACCGCTTGCAGATATTTTTCGTGAGATTCCTCATAACCGGGCAGCATCATACGAGCCGTGTAGGCTTCGAGCATATACGGCAGATTCAGATTTTTCGGGTTCGTCTCGCGCAACATCTGGATGGCTTCCGCCAGGTATTTTGCCTCGTCCGCTTTCGCCACGCCGCCGCTGATGTAGAAATAATACATATCTTTGGCGACCAGCTCGTGACGCTCGCCGTAAAATTGTTTTCTCAGTTCGATGGCGCGCCGCGCGTGATACACCTGTTTTTCGTGCGATTGGGCGGCGCGCGAGTTTCCTCTTCCGTGAAAAGTGTAAACTTCGGCGAACTGGTGATGAAGCTCGGATTGAATGTCGGGCTGACCGGCGAATTCGACGTCGATTTTCGCGCCCATATCATCGAGCACGTCAATCACTCTGGCATCGCGGACGAATTTTCCGCCTTCGGCGTACCAAGCCGGGTTGGCGTAGGAGATGATTTTGTTCATAAAGCGGCTGATTTTTTCCGCCTTTTCTTCTTCCGCTTTGGCTTTTTCGGTTTCAAGTTCGGCGCGGCGCTGCGCTTCAAAAGCGATTTGCGCCTGAGCGCGGGCTTCGTTTGCCTGCCAGACCGCGACGGCTAACCCGGCAAAGATGCTGGCGAGAATCAGCAGACCGGCAAACACGAAAATTTTGTTGCGCCGGAAAAACTTGCTCGCCTGATAGGAAAAAGTCGGGCGGCGCGCCAGAACCGGCATTCCGTCGACGAATCGCCAGATGTCGGCGGAAAATCGTTCGACGGTTTCATAACGCCTTTCGGGTTCTTTGCGCAGCGCTTTTAAGATGATGTTGTCGAGGTCGCCTTTTAGTTCCGAGGCTGAAATTTTTCGTCTTCCGTCGTCTTCAATCTTTAGACTGCTCGGCGGCGCGGGCTTGGTTTCGCCGATTGCTTTTAATAATTCGCCGTTGGTCTTTCCCGCAGAATCGAACGGATGCCGTCCGGTTAAAATTTTGTGTAAAACCACGCCCAGACTGTAAATGTCGGTGGCGGTCGTCACCTGTTCGCCTTTGATTTGTTCGGGGCTGGCGTATTCGGGCGTCATCGCGCCGAGCAGAGTTATCGTATTCGCTTCTTTCGCCTGCGCGTCGAGAAGCTTTGAAATGCCGAAATCGAGCAGCTTCGGTTCGCCGTCGGCGGTGACGAGAATATTCGAAGGCTTTAAATCACGGTGAATTATCAGATTGCGGTGCGCGAAGGCGACCGCCGCGCAGACTTTGTTGAAAAGCTTCAGGCGCTCGGTCAAGGCGAGTGAATTTTCGCGACAGAATTTATCGATCGGCAAGCCTTCGACGTATTCCATCACCAGAAACGGCAAGCCGTCACGGGTCGTTCCGGCGTCGAAGAGGCGGGCGATATTCGGGTGATTGAGCTTCGATTGGATTTCCCTTTCGCGCTCGAAACTGCGGCGAATTTTTTCGATGTTAAATTCGCGCCGGAGCATTTTGACGGCGACGAGCTGAGCGAATTTCCCGTCCGCGCGCTCGGCGAGATAAACCGCGCCCATGCCGCCCGCGCCGAGTTCGCTCAGGATTTTGTAAATACCGATTTTTCTCCCGACGACCGGGCTTTCGGCTTCTTCTTTTTCTTCTTCCTGTCCGGCTTCTTCAATCGCTAAAAAATCTTTTGAAAAGTCGGTTATCGAAAGCGACATAAAATCTTCGGTTTCCGCTTCGAAAGCCAGCAACGACTCGACTTCGGCGCGGATTTCGGCGCTCGGCGCGGCTTCGTCCAGAAAAGCGCGCCGCGCCGGCGGCTCGATTTGCATCGCCTCGCGCAGAATTTCCTTTACTTTTTTCCAATTTTCCGCCTGCATACGTTTCCGCCGATTCTAATAAGCGCATTCGGTCGAGAAAACAAGCCAAATTTTCGAGAAATTATTTCGCCGCTACTTCTTGTTAAGCTCGCGGTAAAGCCAGAGGCGCGCCGCCTGCCATTCGCGTCCGACGCTTCTTTCGGAAATGCCGAGCGCCTCGGCGATTTCAGCGGCTTTCATTCCGCCGAAGTAGCGCATCTCGACGATCTTCGCTTGTCTTTCGTCAAATTCCGCCAGCCTCGCCAGCGCTTCGTCGAGTCGCAGAATCGCGTCGGCGCGTTCTTCGGCGGGAATCTGCAAATCATTAATCGAAAAATGAATCGTGCTGTTTCCTCCGCGTTTCGTCGCGACGTGCTTGCGCGCATAGTCAACCAGAATCTGCCGCATCAGATGCGAGACGAAACGATAGAAATGACTGCGGTCGTTCCATTTGATTTCCGGCAGGTCGGTCAATTTCAGAAACGCTTCGTGAACCAAAGCCGTCGGCTGCAAGGTATGATCCGACCTTTCTCTGGACATTAAAAAACGCGCCTGTCGCTTTAATTCCTGGTAGACGAACGGCAGCAGACGCTCGCGCGCGCCGGCGTCACCGTTGTTCCAATCTTCCAGAATCAGCGTAATTTCCGCCTGCCCGTCGCTCATACTTTCTTTAAGGGCTTTGTTCGTGAATTTTAGCTTAGTTTCCGCGGAAATAAAAATTTTTCCGAAAACTTTGACTGACTTTGTCCGGTTTCTTTCTATGCCGATACGGATAACGATGAAAAACTATGCGGCGAGCGCCTAGCGTCAACTCTTAAACAAATTTTTCTCTATCAAATAAAAAGCCTTCGGACGTTTATTCGGCGCGCGGCGGCTTTTCAATTTCAATTGCGCGAACGAAGATTTTCGGAAAATCAAGGCTGACTTGCAGCCGCCCAAAAGCCAAAAACGAATCAGCAGGCTTCGATAACAAATAGAATATTGCCGGCGAGAAGAAATTTTCATTACAGGCGCTAAAAACAGCGGAGATTTACTTTCGGCGCCGCATTTTTATTTAAAAGAATCTTTATGGTCGCCAATCTTATTATTTTTTTGTAAGATTCATACGTCCGGCAATATAGCCGTCAATCGTTTATCATGCCGCGTTACAGCTATAAGAATTATTCGGATGAACAATTCGTCTTTGTCGCCAAAAGTAAAATATTTTACGGTCTACCCATCTCGATTTGTCTTTAAAGTTTTCGTTTGTCTTTTTTTTCTTTCTCAAATAATTTCGGCGCAGTATCGTTTCGACTCTTTCACCACCGACAACGGCTTGCCGCAGAACGGCGTGCGCGGAATTGCGCAAACGCCGGACGGCTATCTGTGGTTTACGACTTTTGACGGTCTGGTGCGTTACGACGGAGCGAAATTTACCGTTTTCGACAAAAGCAACTCGCCCGGAATCCTGAGCAATCGCTTCGCTCAGCTGCATATCGAGCCGGACGGCACTTTGTTTGCGGGAACCGAGGACGGCGGTTTGACCGTTTACCGCGACGGCAAATTTCGGACTTTTACCGTCGCCGACGGTCTGCCTTCCAACACGATCACTTTTTTTCGGACCGACGCCAAAGGCGAATTTATTATCGATACGGCGGGCGGAATCTGCTATTTTCGCGACGGCGAATTTAATCCGGTTCCGGCGACGGAGCTTCCCGGCGACAATCGTTTTTATCGCAGCCCGACCAATAATCTGTGGCTTTACGGCGAAAACTCAATCCGTCAAATCACGCCCGATAAACGTGAAATTATTTATCCGGTTAAAATCGCCCGTTATAATCCGGGATTTTCCGGTTTTAAATTTTTTGAAGACAGCGCGCAAAATTTCTGGTTCGGAGATTTGTCGGGCGTTTATTGTTTGAAAGACGGAAACGTTACGAAGTTTACCGCGCAGGACGGCGTGCCGCCGGACACAATCCTGCGTCCTTATCTGGAAGACGATGAGGGCGGCATCTGGTTTTCGACCGGCTGGTTCGGCATTCAGGGCGCGGGCTTGGCGCGTTTTTTTCAAGGGAAATTTTCAAACTGGGGCGCGAGCGCCGGACTGTCGAATCTGGCGGTCGGTCAGCTTTTCAAAGACCGCGAAGGAACCATCTGGGCGGCGACCGACCGCGGCATAAATCATCTGCAAAAGCAGTTTATCGAATCTTTTTCAATCGGCGACGGCTTGATTCACTCGGAAGTTTACCCGCTTTTGCAAACCCGCAGCGGCGACATTTACGTCGGCACGACGCGCGGGCTGAGCCTTTACCGCGACGGAAAGTTTACGGAAGTGAATGTCAGAAATTCACTCGGCGATAAACTTTCGGCGACGGCTTTTTATGAAGACGCGGCGGGGCGTTTATGGATCGGCGCGGTCGGCGGTTTACATCGGATGGAAAACGGCAGGCTCACGGAAATCAATGAGCTTTATATGATAACGGTTTGGGCGGTTCAATCGGACCGGCGCGGCGACGTCTGGGTCGCGTCCGCCAAGGGTTTATACAGATTTCGCGACGATAAGCTGATCGCCAGATACACGACCGCCGAAGGTCTGCCTTCCGACGATATCAAAGTCATTCACGAAGACAAAAACGGAGCGCTCTGGTTCGGAACTTACGGCGGTCTGGTCAAGCTCGAAAACGATAAATTCGTTTCCTTTACAACCCTAGACGGCTTGGCGAGCGACCGCGTGCGCACGATTTACGAGGAACCGAGCGGAACGCTCTGGATTGGAACTTATGACGGCGGCATCTCGCGCTTCAGGGACGGCAAATTTTTCAATTTCACCATCGAGAACGGGCTTTTCAACAACGGCGTTTTTCAGATTTTCGAGGACGAAAAAGGAAATTTCTGGATTAGCTGCAATCGCGGAATTTTTCGCGTCAGCAAACACGAACTCGAAGATTTAGCCGACGGGAAAATCTCGAAAATCAACTCGTTTGCTTACGGCAAACAGGACGGAATGCTCAATACCGAATCCAACGGCGGCAGGCAGCCGGCGGGAATTAAAACGCCGGACGGCAAATTCTGGTTTCCGACCCAGGACGGCATTGCCGTGGTTGACCCGAAAAAAGTTTCGTTTAATCCGAATCCGCCGCCCGTCGCGATTGAAAGCGTTTTGATTGAACGCGAAACGACGGATTTTCGCGCCGGCGGCGGCATCGAGCTGAAGGCAGACGACGACAATCTGGAAATTCGCTACACGGGCATCAGTTTTATCAAGCCCGAACAGGTAAAATTTCGCTACCGGATTGAAGGTTTGGACGGAAACTGGACGGACGTCGGGACGATTCGGGAAGTGTATTTCCCGTCTTTGCCGTCGGGCGAATACGTTTTTCAGGTCATCGCCGCTAATTCCGACGGCGTCTGGAATGAAGAAGGCGCGCGGCTGAAAATCAGAGTAAACGCGCCTTTCTGGCGAAAGACGTGGTTTTTTGCGCTGATTGCGGCGGCGGCGATACTGTTGATTTTCGCCGCCTTTCGCTGGCGCGTCCGGCAATTGGAGCGCCGACAGATTATGCAGCAGGAATTTTCCCGCAAGCTGCTCGCCTCGCAGGAACAGGAACGCCAGCGCATCGCCGCCGAGCTGCACGATTCGATCGGGCAAAGCTTATTGATTATCAAAAACCGCGCTTTTCTGGCTTTGAGCGATTTGGAAGAGCCGGAAAACGTTAAGGAACAGCTCGAAGAGCTTTCCGATTCGGCGGCAAACGCCATCGAGGAATGCCGGGAAATATCCTATAATTTGCGCCCGTTTCAGATTGAGCGCTTTGGACTTACGAAAACGCTGGAAGCGATTTTTAAACGCATTTCCGAAGTTTCCGACACCGTCGTTGCGACGACCGACGTCGATTCGATTGACAATCTGTTTGCGCCGGAAGCGGAAACGAATATTTACCGCGTGGTGCAGGAAAGCGTCAATAATATCATCAAGCATTCCGCCGCGACGAGAGCCGCGCTGGCGATAAAAAAACGCTCCGATAAAGTGGAAATTTCGATACGGGACAACGGGCGCGGTTTTGACGCGTACAGTGTTAATATAAATGAAAACGAGCGCGGCGGTTTCGGTTTAATGGGAATTGCCGAGCGGGTCAGAATGCTCGGCGGAAGCTGCGAAATTTCATCGCAGCCGGGAACGAATATCGAAATCAGCCTGCCAATCAGCCGGAATGACAACCGAAATTAAAATCTTGATTGCCGACGACCATCCGATTTTTCGCGGCGGCTTAAAATCCGTCATCGAAAAAGAGCGCGGGCTGCGCGTCGTCGCCGAAGCCGAAACGGGCGCGGCGGCGCTGGAGTTAATCAAAGAATATCAGCCGGATGTCGCGGTGCTGGATTTGGATATGCCGGAAATGGACGGCTTTGCGGTGGCGCGCGAGCTGCAAATTCTGCGTCTGCCGGTTTCGGTCGTGATTTTGACGATGCACAAAGACGAGCTGCATTTTAACCGGGCGATTGATTTGAACGTTCGGGGTTTCGTTATCAAAGACGGCGCGGCGGCGGAAGTCGTCGGCTGTATCAAATCGGTCGCCGCCGGCAAAGAATATTTCAGTCCCGTTCTGTCGTCGTTTTTGCTCAGCCGCGCCCGGCGCGTTTCGTCTTTTGCCGGGCAAGCCGGAGTTAATGATTTAACGCCGACCGAACGCCGCGTTTTGTCTCTGCTGGCTGAGCTTAAAACCAGCAAAGACATCGCCGCCACGCTCGGCGTCAGCCCGCGCACGGTCGAAAATCATCGCGCCCACATCTGCTCGAAACTCAATCTGCAAGGCTCGCACGCTTTGACCAAATTCGCCATTCAGCATAAACAAGAGCTTTCGTAAATCAAAACCGAATCGGATTATTTATAAGCGGTCGAGCGACCGTTTTTTTGTTTTACCGTTAATTCTCCTGAAATTTTCGCCCGCTGAATATTGCCTGAAAAATAGGTATTTCTACTCATATAAAATGAGCAGTTCTGCTCACGCGCCGCGATTGATTTCTCTGTATATTCTTGAAACGAGCAATTTGGCTCGCTCAACACATTCTTCAGTATTTGAATAGCTAATGACCAGGCAGCTTACAACTAAAGAAAGAATTTATTATGAAAAGAGAAATTATTATCGCAATTTTGTTTTTGGGATTAATTTTATCCGGCGGCTTTTTCGCGCCGGAAGCCAGCGCGGCAATTTTTACGGTTACGAATAATGCCGATAGCGGCGCGGGCAGTTTCAGACAAGCTGTCCTCGCCGCAAACTCCGCCGGAACCAACGATACTATCGAATTCGCGCCCGCGCTCAGCGGCGCGACCATTACGCTTGCGAGCGAAATCTTTCTCGGCGGCACCGGCACGCTGACCATCAACGGTTTGGGCGCAAACCGTCTTATTATCGACGGCGGAACGGGGAACAATCGCCTTTTTCAAACCGGCGGAACAGTCACCATTCGCGGGGTAACGTTGCAAAACGGCGGCGGTCCGGGTTTCAGCGATGTCGGAAGCGCTGTTCGAGGGAATTTCGGAACGATTGTGCTTGACGGCGTAATTGTGCAAAATAATCAATCAAACGCAGTATATTTCCAGCTCGGCTCAAATCACGTTATCAGCAATTCGACAATTGCCAATAATACCGCGGATTCCTGCGCAGGCGTTCGTGCCGACCGGACGAGTGTGACCATTACCAACACAACTTTTTCGGGCAATAACTCAACATCATCGGCGGGCGGCGGCTTATGTATCTGGGATGCGTCAACGGCAACAATCCGAAACTCGACTATCGCCAACAATAATGCCAACGGCGCGGGCGGTCAGGGCGGCGGCGGCATGCAAATATTTAGCAGCACGGTAACATTCGGCAACACGATTATTGCCGGCAATACGTCGCCCACCGGTCCTGATATTCATCGTTTCAGCGGCACGGTTCAAACAACCGGCGGCAATCTCATCGGTAACAACAGCACGGTTTCAGGCGCGTTTCCGGCAGGCGCTCCGAATGGAAACGGTGATAAGGTCAATGTCGCCGCCTTGTTACTGCCGCTCGGCAATTACGGCGGAACAACTCTGACGCGCGCTTTGCTGTCGACCTCTCCGGCAATCAATGCCGGAAACAACGTCGCCGGAACTCCTCCGACCGACCAGCGCGGCGCGGCGCGCTCCGGGGCGGTTGATTCAGGGGCGTTTGAAAACAATTCCGAAGCCTTCTTTACCCTGCCGCCGGGAACTGTCAACCAGCCATATAATTATACGCTGACGACCAATAGCGGGACGCTCGCTTATTCCCTGTCAGGCGGAAGCTTACCTAACGGTCTGAGCTTCAGTTCCAATCTCGCACCGAACGCTGTCATTAGCATTGCCGGGACGCCGACCCTGGCAAATAATTTTAATTTTGCCGTCACGACTTCCGATGGAGTGAACTCAAGCGTCGCGAACTACACGCTTCAGATACTTCCGGCTCCGACCGCGGCAAATGTTTTGGTTGCAGGCAGAATTTTGACGCCCGACGGCAGAGGTCTGATTAACGCGCGAGTGATTTTAACCGACGCCGGCGGAAGCTCGCGAACGGTGAGTTCGACTTCATTCGGCTATTATCGCTTCGAGGATGTTCGTGCCGGAGAAGTTTATATTTTATCCGTTTCTTCAAAACGCTATTTATTTACTCCGCAAGCCTTAACGGTTATGGAAGATATAAGCGAGCTGAATTTCAACGCACTTCCATAAAGCCTGAAAGAGCAAGGCAACAAGCCTTGCTCCTCCTGCGCATCATCCGCCGATTAAAATCCCGTGCGGAGAAATTTAAAATTTCTCCGCTGAAAGCCGCGCATCTCTCATTTTATGCAGCGCATACTCTCATTTTATGCACCACACTTTTTTCACATTATGCACAATTTTGTTTTCCAGGCGGCGAGTTTTTCCAGGCGGCGAGTGTTGTAGCGGAGTTATTAATTAATCCGACAATTAAAGTTGTTTACATAAAATCAGTCTATACTTTTTTACCGGCGATTAAAGATTCGTATACCTCTCAATCATCACCAATTAAAATTTCCACCGATACCTTAGCAGTTCTCGCATATTTTAGTGAGTCAGGAAGCATCGGCTCGCGTTTTCCAAGTTTATAAGCGGAGACAAACCAGTCAATCATCAATCGATAAAGGCGAATCCGGTGAAGGCTTATCACGAAAAAGCAAAAGTCGAAGCGGCTTTCCCGACAGACGCTGAAAAGTGTTGACAAGATACTGAAAATAGATTTTAATCTTTGCTCAACCAGGAAGTTTAGAATAGCGAAAACTAACGACGATTGAATTCACTTGCGTGAAAACCATTCTAAAATTTGGATAAAACTTACGAGAGTTTTTTAAGTCCAATGCTAAGACTTAAATTGCTTGGCAAAGCCTCTTATGCGGACAAATGCGATATTTGTCGGGTTTTGCTTTGGAATGCGCGAATTTTTTTGAGTTGAACGCGAACCGCTTTTTTGTTTGCGGAAGAAAAAGAACGTTCCGCTTTTAAAGGAATCGAGCAAAAAAGGCATTAATATATTTTTCTCGCCTGTCATTGAATCGAAGATTGTTTATCCGAAAATCGCTTTCTAAAAAACAATGTAAGATTTCGTTGATTTTTATCATAAATAAGCGGAAAGAAAATTCAGTCGATGATTTTTGACGGCAATTGACACGAGCGGCGACGGCGGCGGCGTTTAAAGCTCAAGGTCAGCAATATTTATATTCTCAAGAGTTTGAAGCGGAGAGCATACATTCAGCAGGATTTTATCCTTGTATCTGCTCATTTATTGTATTTGCTCATTATTTAGACGGTTACTTATGAATCTTAGAAACGCCTTGCAAACGTATCTGCAAGATTGGAAGAGCGATTTATCTGCGCCCTGGCGCAAGGTTTTCGACGGCGTCGATTTGGATTTTGACAACGTCCGCGCCGACCTCGAATTGCACGAAGGCGAATTTATCTTTCCCGCTCGCAAAAAAAATCCGATTGCCGAAGCGCCGCCGCGCGCTCACGTCTTTCGCGCTTTTGACGGCATTCATCCGCAAGACGTGCGCGCCGTCGTCATCGGTCAAGACCCGTATCCGAATGTTACGTGGGCGACGGGACGCGCCTTCGAGCAGGGCAATTTGCGCGAGTGGACGAGCAATGCGCGACTGGTCGCGGACAGTCTGGCGCGAATCGTCCAGGTGCTGGTCGCGGCGCGAACGAATAATCCGGCTTATGCTGCCGGAGACAGCGCGTGGAAGCAGCTGATTTCCGATAACGAAACCGGCGTTATTTCGCTTGAGCCGCCGCCCGAGTTATTCAATAACCTGCAAAAAAAGGGCGTTCTCTTTCTCAATGCGGGATTGACCATCAGCCGCTTTGTCAGGGGCGGCGCGCCGGAGCAGATTGCCGGGCATATCCCGCTCTGGAAGCCAATCATCGCGCACGTTTTGCGGTGGCTGGCGCGGCGTCCGGGTAAGCCCGTCGTTTTTCTCCTGTGGGGAAATCAGGCAAAGGGAATGTTTGAAGAAAGCGGCGTCGAAGAAGCCGCCCGCGAGGCTGGCACGTGGGAAACCGGCGTCGTCGTCGTCAGCCACTCGCATCCGGCTGCCGGCGGCGCGCCGCCTTTGTTTTTCAGGTCGCCGAATTCCTTTCTTCGCGCCAACGAAGTTTTAACGGAAATGGGCGCGTCACAAATTCAATGGTAAATAAGAGGAAATAAAAAATGTCAAACAACTCCAAAAGGGTCGAAGCCATATTTTTCGACATTCGGGATACTCTGGGAATCGTCGACCGCAAAGGGCATCTGGTGAAGTATAAACCGTCGACCGACCAGCTGCTCGAAGCGATGAAGCAGGTCGTCGGCTTACGCATCGGCTTGATAACCAACCTGCCGGCAGACGTGACGCGCGACGACGGCATCAATATGGTCAAGGAAGCCGGAATCTGGGATTATATCGACCCGCAGGGCTTCGTCAGCAACAAGGAATCCGGCGCTGAAAAACCGAATCCGCAGATTTATCACTATGCGGCGCAGCAGATGGGGCTTGCGCCGAGCCAGTGTCTTTTCGTCGGCGAAAATTTAATCGAAGTCATCGCCGCCGAAGCCGCCGGAATGGAAACGGTCTTAAAGCCCTTTCCGCCGGGACGCGAATTTTTGCAGAAACCGATTAAAGGACAAGGCTCCAGCGAAGTTTCGAGCGGTCGTTTAAGCGAGGTAATGCTCGAAGAAGAACACGTGCTCGGAAAGCGCATCGTCGGCGCGGCGATAAAAATCAACGAGCAGCTGAAACCGGGCGAGCTGCCGCCGAAAAATCTTCTGCGCCCGATGACGACACTCGTCTGGCTGACGAAAAATTTTATCGACCCGTTTCATCATCGCAAGGAAGAAGAAGTGCTGTTTCCCTTCGGAATAATGGGCGGCGCCGACCCGGAATTGATTAATCAAATGTTGCTCGAACACGCCCAGGGGCGAAATTATTTTGCGGGTATGGACATTGCCCTGCGCCGCATTCAAGCCGGAACCGTCGGCGCGGTGTCGGAGTTCAGTCATTTAAACAGCGGTTTTATAGACCTCTACAAAGCCCACGGAAAAAAGGAGGATGACGAGCTTTTCAAAAATATCGGCGATTTGCTCAACGATATGGACGATGCCGTCATCGTCGATTTGATGTCGCGTCTCGGACCCGCCGACATCACACTTTACCTGGCGGTCATCGCCAGTATGGAAAAGGACTTAGGTATATGAGTGTTCAAACTTTTGCAGCTCCACCGGCGTGGCTTTCAACGCCCGCGAAAGGGGCTTTAACACAGGAAGAGACGGCGCAGCTCGACGCGATTTTTGCCCGCATTCTGCCCTCTGACCCGGCACGACACATTCCGGGCGCGGTCAAAGTCGGCGCGAGCGCTTTTGTCAGTCAACTGCTCGCCATGCCTTTCGAGACTTATTTTGAAATCGAAGGCTGGTTTCTTTTTTACCCGCTCGCTTTGGCGGCGCTGGAACGTTTCTGCACAGAACAGCACCAGCAAAAACTCACCGAAATCGACGATGCCAAGATGAACGCTTTGATTGCCGGCTTGGAACAGGGGCAGGTTGCCGGCTTATCCATCGCGGAAGAACTGTCGAAAATCGACGCGCGGCTGGTCGAGAGAATGAAAGAACTGGTCGCCGCAGGTCGCCTGACGACGCTGACGCTCAAAAACGACCAGCTCGAAATAAATCAACCGATGCTTTTTAAAACCTTGTGGCGGCATTGCCTGCAAGGTTGTTTAGCCGACCCTCGCTGGGGCGGAAACAAGGATAAATTAATGTGGCGCGCAATCGGATATTTGCAGCCGGCGGAGGACAATTTAGTATGAACAACTACGACGCAATTATTGTCGGAAGCGGTGCCGGGGGCGGCACTGCGGCTCACGTTTTAACTCAAAGAGGTAAACGCGTTTTGGTATTGGAAAAAGGTCAATGGCAGCGTCCCGACGACTTTCTGCCGTATGACGAGCTTCATTTTTTGGAACACCGGGCGATAACACCTTCGATGGTCGATGACCCGAACATTTACATCTCGCCGAACGGCAGCCGGAAATTGGTTGACCGCTGGTGGATAGGCAATATGGTCGGCGGCGCGACGATGCTCTGGGAGGCGAATCTGCCGCGCTACACCGACGAAGATTTTGCCGTGATGGATTATATGAAGGAAGAACCGGCGGGAACCTCGATGGTCAATTGGGCTTGGAAATACGCCGATTGGCACAAATATTTCGAGCTTGCCGAAAAAGATTGGGGCGTTTCCGGTCTCGCCGGACAAAACCCGATGCAGGAACCGACGCGACCCGGTTATCAATATCCGATGCCGCCGCTCCGCCCGCACGCTTCGACGCCTTTTCTGATGCGCGCTTTCGGCAAAGCCGGAATGCGTCCTTACCTGAGCCCGCGCGGCATCAATTCGCGCACTTACGACAGCCGACCGGGCTGCCCGTTCTGCGGTTATTGCCAGAGCTTCGGCTGCGCCGTCAACGACCGCGCCAGCAGCACGAACACGGTTTTGGCGAAAGCTCTCAAAACCGGACTGTGCGAGCTTCGCACCGGCTGCTGCGTCAGCCGGCTGGTTCACGAAGATGGAAAAATCGTCGGCGTCGCTTATATGACCGAGCGGTGCGGCGAGGAATACGTCGTCAAAGCGCCGCAGGTTTTTGTTTCGATTCAAGCTATCGAATCGGCGCGTCTGTTTCTGATGTCGGAGATTCCCGACCCGAATAAAATGGTCGGTCGCTATCTGACTTATCACACGAAAGGCTCGGCTGAACTGACCTTTAAGGGACAGCCCGTATGGGACGAAGGCGAAACGCGCGCTTTCCAGCCGCGCACCTCGCTCGGCAGTCTTCAGCTGCGGGATTTGTATCTGATTAAAGACAAAAATTTTCCCGAACTGACGAAGGGCGGAAAGTTTTCCATCTACGACCCGTTCACCATCACGCCGCCGATTAAAACCATGACGAAAACCGGCTTCGAGCCGAAGAAAAAGAAAGAATTGTGGGGCAAGGATTTGCTTGACCGGATGGTCGAGCTGCGCAATCAGGGCGGCGTTTCCTTTTCGTTTACCGGCGAAACGATGTCGGTTTACGACAATCGCGTGGAATTAGACCCGGAGGTGAAAGACCCTTGGGGCTTGCCCGCCGCGCGCACCTTTTATAAACACCACGATTACGATATGAAGCTGAGCAAATACGCGCTCGACAAGGTTTGCCAGATAATGATCGACAACGGCGGCGAGCTTCGCAGATACGAGCCGCAGAAAGAAGAAAACGAAGGCTACGGTCATAACCACGGCACACTGCGCGCCGGAACAGACCCGGGCGCTTCGGTTTTGGACGCCGATTGTCAATCGCACACCGTCAAAGGGCTGTATGTGCTCGACTGCGCGTTTATGCCGACCGCCGGCGCTTCCAACCCGACTTTGACTTTAATCGCAAACGCTTATCGCGTCTGCCAGAACGTACAATAAAATAAATTAAATAAATTATGCGAATTGCAGCACACAGGGGCAACCGATTACACGCGCCGGAAAACAGTCTGACCGCTTTGATCAGCGGTTATACGGGCGGCGCCGACGTACTTGAATTCGACGTTCAAATGACCAGAGACGAACGTCTGGTTATTTCGCACGACCCGGACATCAAGCGCCTGACCGGACAGGAAGGCGTCATTCGGGAAATGACTTTCCACGAGCTGAAGGCTTTCAATTTCGGCGCGACTTTTCAGCCGCGCGACTCGCCTTCGTTTCATTATTATAATCCTGCTTCGACGCGCAAGGTGAAGCTTGAAACTTTGCCCGAGCTGCTCGAAATGCTGCCGCCCGATGTCGAGCTGCTCATCGAGCTGAAACACGATTCTTCGATTGATACGGGAATGCGCGACCGCTTTGTTCGCCAATCGCTAGCCGCAATTGACGAAAGAAATTTGACGGCGCGCGTCGTGCTGTATTCCAAAGACCCGGAAAATCTGCGGCTCGCCAAACAGATTCTGCCCGCGCTGCGCGTCGCCGCCTTCGATTATGAACTCTCGCCCGACGAACAGTTTCAATTGATGGAGCAAACCGGCGCGGACGGCTTGGTGACGGAACTGGCGAGCGTTTTGCAGGCGGACGGGCAATTGACCGAACTCGGAACGCGGCTCGAAGCGGCGCACGAATCCGGCGCCCGCACGCTCGGCGCGATTCTTTACCCGCTCAGCGGCGTGTTCAGCGAAGAGCAGTACCGGGCATTGGAAAATCGCAAATTCGTCTGGTCGCTCTCGACCGATTCGATGATTGATGTCGCGCCGTTTGTCCGCAAACAATTTTCGCTGGCGAAATCGAATTTTGCCGGCGAGAAGGTAAACCAGAATTTGTTTGCCTTCGGCTATGCCAAAGCGAACAAATACGCTTATGTTTATCAAAAGGACGGCGTTCACGTCGAAATCGACGAATACACGGGCGCTCCTTTCCCGCCGCCGACGCCCGTCGATGAAGTCGACCGTCGTCTCCAGGAACTGGAAACGAAAATGATGTGGACGGCGAAGACCTGGGAATTTTATTCGGGCGGCGGTTTCGGGTTGGTGCGCGCTATCAAAGGCGATTTCTGCGCCGAGACGGAATACCGGGTGGAAAATGTAGGGCAGGCGACGACGCTGGAAATGGCTATTCTAAATGTCGATCCCGGCGCGCACCGCGACAAGCGTCCGACCTCTGCGCGTCATAAAAATTCGTTCTACGACCCGCACGGCGCGCCGCCTTATGTCGGCGTCGAACACGACGAGGATGACGGTTATCGAATCAACTGGAATTTAGGCTCCGAATATGACAATAACCAGTACGGGAAACCTATCGGAGACGGAAAAACGCCGCGCGGCGCCGAGATGCGAATCGAACGGCGCGGAGCTTTTTTTGCCGCTTATTATCGCAATCCCGTAGATGAAAACGATCAGCCTCTGGAACCGCTCGATTGGGTCTGCGTCGGCGTCGCGCGCAACGATTCGCTCAATCAGGTCGTTTATCTGCGCTGCGTCGGCAAGCGCTGGCTCCAGGAAAAAGAAGAAAGACCGTGGGAGTTTATGCCGATTCTTCCCAATAAATTTACTTTTAAAAATCTGACGGTGACACGCTTTCCGCGTTGAGCCGTGCGAAAAACAGGAGAAAAATATGCCGCCAATTACTAAACAGGATAACCGAATTGAACTTGCGCGCCAGATTATCGAATTTGGCACCGAACAGGAAGATTTGCAGGAACGCCTCGTCGTGCCGGAAGTCGCGATGCTGGTTGATTTGGGATTGCCGTGGACGCCCGGACTGGCGCCGACTCCGCAGGAGATTAATCCCGAACCGTCTCCCGGCGACCCGCTGCCGAAAGCCGATGTGCTGGTCGTCACCTGGACGGTCGCCGAAAACGAAGCGCTGGCAGATGTCTTAACGCCCGGCTTCAGCCGGAAGAACTGGTATCGCTACGACCGCAATTTCAATCAGTATAGACCGAAAATCCGCCAGGGCGCGCCGGCGCTCAAGGCAAATCGTCTGGGCAGCTATTTCCCGACGAAAATCGGCGACCGCAGCGTTATTTGTTTCAAATCCGAGCTGCATCTGAATCAGGACGGCGTCAGAACCGGCGACGGAACGGCGACGCTGCCGGTCAAGGATTTGTTTCACCAGATGATTGAAGAAGTGCAGCCCGAGCTTGTCATTACGGTCGGCACGGCGGGCGCGACGTTTCTCGACCATCAGCTCGGCGACACGATGATTACGCGCGGAGCGAAGTTTCGCCTGAGCCAGGAATTTAAAAACGAAACTTTCGCCCACACGGCTTACAAATGCGCGGATTTCCAGATTCCGACCAAACATCTGGAAAAGGCGCACGAGCTTTTAAAGATTCACGCGCATCAACTGGTCGAGCCGGATTTCGGACCGCCGACCAAGAATTACGATTTTCCGGGTCCGCTGATTAAAGCGCCGAAAAACGACCCCGATTTTAAAATTGACGGCGTTGATTTCGAAGAGTTTCACCCGATGCTGACGACCGATTTCTTTGAGTTCGGAAACTCGAAAAACAAGCTTGAGCTCGAAGGCTGCGGCGTTGAAATGGGCGATGCCGTGCTCGGTATGGTCTGCGAGGAATTAGGCGCCGCCGCGCCGCACTGGCTGGTCATTCGCAATGCTTCCGACCCGCAAATCAACGGCGATTTGCAGGATCGACCGCGCGCGCTGAATATGCAGGCTCACTGGGCTGTCTGGTATTACGAAACTTACGGCTACTGGACGAGCGTGAACAGCGCGATAGCGACCTGGGCGATGATTGCTCCTTAAATTTCGCCCCGATTTGTTAACTCTGGAATCAATACGAAAATATTCGGTAAAAGTCGCGCGCGGGACGAAATATTTAGACAGATAAGCGAAAAACCGGAAATTTGAGTTTCACGGAAACGAGATATTGAATTAATCAGCGCGAATATCTCGTTTCTGCGAAACTCAAATTCCGAAACCGGCTCGGTTATAAATATCTCGCCCGGCGCGAAACCGAAATCTCTTTTTCAGTATTGATCGACATCATTTATAGATAAGGATTTGATTTTATGTCAGACATTAAAGCTTTCAATCTCCCGACCGAAGTGCAGCTCGCGTTCGAGGTTATGCCGTGTCAAGCCAACCGCCGCGTTTACGAACCCGCCGAGAAACCGCATCCGTGCACTTATTTTGCCGAGTGGGGCGTTTATCACAGCTTCGATTACGGCGCTGCCGGACCGAAACCTCTGCCGGAACTCGAGCAGGTGAATTACGTCGGCAAAACGTATCTGCTGCCCGAGATTCTGAGCGGCTGCCGCAAAGCGCCCATAATGTGCGTCGGAATCAACCCGAATCTGCCCGGCTTCTGGGAAAAGACGCATAATGCGCTGAACCCGGTTTTCGACGATTTTCTGCAATACGCTTTTTATTTTCGCAAGCGCAGCACGGCGAAGCTGCAAATCACCCGCGAAACCTACAACGAACTTTTGGGCGAGCGCGAAGATTCCTACAAAATTCCGGATTCGCTGGTCGATTTCGGCACGAAAGTTCCGGTCGAGCAGTCGCATCTGCTGATGTATAAATCCTATCAGGAACTGCTGGAAGGGCTGGCGCTGAAACAGGGCTGGACGAATCACAAACTGGCTATCGGCGAAGATTTAAGCTACGCCAATATGGTCGCCTGCCCGTCGGCGAAATGGATCGTCACCGAGTCGCAATCGGACGGCGGCAAGCTGCCGGTGATGGGAACCGAGCGAATGCGCGGCATTGTCGGCGAATGTTTCCACGAGCGCAAATATTTTTTGCGACAGCTTTTTCAGAGTTTGCCGGTCGTCCTGTTCGTTTTCAGCGCGACGACGGCGCGCGAATTTATCACGGCGATGAACGGGCATTTTACGGAAGGCGACCCGCAGCCGAACGAAACGCTCGACTCGCTGCTTTCGCGCGAAATCCGTCTCGGTTACGGGAAGACTTCGACCGGCGTCGAGCTGAGCGCCAGAGTCATCTTCTCGCCGCACGCTTCGGCAAATCCGACCGGCTTTCAAAAGTTCAAAGTGAAAATGGTCGATATTCTCTCCGAGGAAGTCGATGCCGGACGTCTCACGTTCAATGCGGAGACGGGACATCTCGCCCGCCCGCTCGGAAACTGTATCTTTTGCAGCAACTCGCTTTATCACATTCTGGAATGCGAGTATAAAGAGGAATTGAAGCCGATTTCGCCGCAGGAAGCGCCGGCACTGATGGCTGACATCGCTCCGCAGCAAACGGACGTGGCGAAAGAAAACGCGGAGCAGGCGCGGCTTTTGGAGAATTTTCTTAACGTGAAAGCGGCTCGCCCCAGAACCGGACCGACGCCGTCGGGCGCCGATTTACTCGCGCTGGTCGCCGAAGCCGAAAACGCCGAAAGCGAAGCCGCGTTTTTAAATGTCGACGAGCTGGATTCGCCGCCGAGCATTCTGCGCGGGCGCGTCGTGACGATGGATGCGAATTTTTCGGTTATCGAAAAAGGCAGTGTTTACCTGCAAAACGGCAGAATCGTCGCGGTCAAGCAGCAGGGCGAGCCGATACCGGTCGGTTTTCCCGCCGCCGCGCCGGTCGTCGAAACCGGCGGCACGATTTATCCGGGCTTGCTCGATTTACATAATCATCTGGCGTATAACGTCGCCTCGGTCTGGAACGTGCCGAAAAGATTCGATAACCGCAGTAAATGGAGAAGCCATCCGAGCTACGCGTCAAACGTCACCAAACCGCTGAAAGTGCTGGCGTCAAACTCGCAGACGGCGAAAGCGATTGTGCGTTACGTGGAAGTTAAAGCTTTGCTCGGCGGTACGACCGCGACGCAAGGAATGCGTTCGACTTTCACCAAAACTATGCCGACGAGCATATACGCCGGAATCGTCCGCAATTTTGAAGGCACGGACGATGTTTCGCTGCCGAATGCCGGCTCGAAGATTTCGGATTTAGACCCGACCGATGCGGACGACATTATATCGTTTCGCAACAGCCTGCAAAACCGCAAGGCTTATTTTTATCATCTTTCCGAAGGAATCGATGCCGTCACGCGACAGCATTTTCTGAATCTCAAAGAACTCGATTTGCTGCGCCCGGCGCTGGTCGGCATTCACGCGCTGGCTTTAAACGCGGATGATTTGGCTGAACTTCACGCCGGCGGCGGCAAAATCGTCTGGTCGCCGCTCAGCAATCTTCTGCTCTACGGGCAGACGATAAATCCGAACGCCTTAGTGCAATCGGGCGTGGCGTTTGCGCTCGGCTGCGACTGGTCGCCGTCGGGCAGCAAAAATTTACTTGAAGAAATGAAAGTCGCCTGGCTCGTGGCGCAGGATGCCAAAGCAAAT
This sequence comes from Pyrinomonadaceae bacterium, assembly GCA_036388635.1. GTDB lineage: Bacteria > Acidobacteriota > Blastocatellia > Pyrinomonadales > Pyrinomonadaceae > JALZHR01. Next base: position 34,588 of record DASVRL010000270.1, on the reverse strand, counting down.
CTGACGCCGCGCGATTTATGCGCCGCCGTCACCCGGCACGCTGCCGAAGTAGCTTCCTGGGGAGCAGCCTTAGGCAGCATCGAAAACAACAAATACGCCGACTTGATCGTGATTGAAGGCGAAACGGGCGACCCTTACGAAAAACTTTTGCGCGCCACCGAACGCGATGTCCGGCTGGTCGTGATAAACGGCTACGCGCGGGCGGGCGATGCGGACGTGATGAACGGCTTCGGCTTTCCAGCCGGTCAGCTTGAAGCCGTGACGGTCGGCGGGCGCGAAAAACTGCTTAATTTGTCGCGAAAGAATGACCCGCTCGGAAAACTTTCTTTCGGCAGGGCGACCGACATTCTGAAAAATTCGATGTCGAATCTGCACGAGGCGAGCATCCAGGCAAGCGCCGACGCTTTCGCTCTGATGTCTGATGAAGCGCCGTTTCAGCTTGTTCTGGACGACGAGATGGAGGAGACCGACGAATTTGCAGCCGAGCTGACCGCCGACGTCCCGCTGCCCGAATCCATCCCGCTCGATGCTCCGGCATTGATTGATGACGCCGCGCATTTTGCCACTCTCGAAAAAGTCGGGCATCTTCCTGTTTTTCTGAAAGGCTTGGCGGATTTTTACAAATAAAGGGATATTGACAAACAGAATGAGTATGGATGAATTGAAAAATTTAATTGTTCAGGTTCTGGATGATTCGGAAAAATCTCTGGTCAAAAGCGTTCTGGAAAAACGCGGCGAAGTTTCGGCGAGCGATTGCTACGTGCGCGGGTACGGCGGCGAAGACGACATCCGGCAATTGCGTGACAAAGGACTGATTGTCGAAGAATTACCGCCGGTCACGAATTTGAAATGGCTGGAGCCGGAAAACGAAGGTTTTGAAAGGGCGGCGTTTCAAGTCGATGCGACCGCCGCCGCTGCCGAAAGCTCGCCGCTCACGCGGATGGCGGCAAAGCTCGACGATGTGTGCCTGATTCAGCTGACAGGTCCGTTGCGCACGCTCTGGCGGGAAAAACTGAAAGAATACGGCGTCGAATTAATCAGCTACAAACCCGACTTTGCTTATAAAGCCAGATTGGGAGACAAGGGGCGAGAAGAAATTGAAGAACTCGATTTTGTCTCTCGCGTCATCGATTTGGAGCCGGAGAAAAGATTGCGCCATTTAAAAAAGGAAATAGTCCGGGCAAAAGAAGTCATCGCCGAGCAGAGACAAGCGAGCGAGCGCGAATCGACGCCGGTTGACGACGGGAGCAAAGCGGCGGACGCCGGGTTTGAAAGCACTAGCGAGGCTGAAAGCGCGCCGACGGTTTCCGGCGGCGATAAAATCCCTACGAAAAGCGCGTTTCCGGATTTTGATTCTGAAGTTGATAATACGCCGAGCCTCACCGCCACCGCCGCCGAGCCGGCAATTCCATTCGGCGAAAATGTCGCTCCGCCGGGCGGGAAAGCCGCCGGTAAAGAAGAGAGCGCCGCCGAAAGCAATCTTCAATCCTTTGATTTGAAATGTCATACGCCCGAACAAACAAGCACGATAGCAGACGCTCTCAAGCAAGACGCGCGCGTCCGCAACGTGCGTGCCGGACGAACGCGCGTCCGCTTCGATTGTGAGGAAAACTCGCCCGTTCTGGAAGAGCTGTTGCAAATGACGCAGATTGTCTCCAAAGTCGAGCCTTATGTCGAGCCGACGCTGACCAACAATTACGTTCGGCTCGGCATCGGTCTGGAAAAAGAAGACGCGACCAAATTACTTCCCTGGACGGGAAAAAACGTGATTGTCGGCGTCGCCGACAGCGGCGTTGACCAGGAGCATCCAGACCTGAAAAACAAACTGGCAAAAGTAGTGCAGCAAGCAACGAATATCGACCCGAACGACCCGCACGGTCACGGAACGCACGTCTGCGGAATCATCGCCGGCGACGGGACGGCTTCCGCCGGGCTGCTGCACGGCGTCGCCAGGGAGGCGCAGCTTTTCGTTCAGGAACTGCTTCAGACAGACGGAAAACTGGCTTTGCCGCTCGACCTCGGCGACCTGTTTCAAGAGGCTTATGATAACGGCGTCCGCATCCACAACAACAGTTGGGGCATACCCGCCGAAGGGCGTTATTCGATTGACAGTCACGAAGTTGACCAGTTTATTTACGAACATCCGGATTTTCTCGTCATTTTTTCCGCCGGAAACGACGGCAGGCAGCGAGACCCGAACAAGGATGGAGAAATAAAATTAGACCCGATCGGGCGCATTATGTATTGGTCGCTCCGCTCGCCCGCCACTTCCAAAAACGCTTTGACGGTCGGCGCCAGTTGTTCAAGCCGCACCGACGGACCTTTTAAAGAAACGAACAAGTGGGAGCATTACACGCGTCCTTATTTAAGCCCGCAAATCAAAGACGAGCCGGTCTGCGGCGACGTGGATTATCTGGCGGCTTTCAGCAGTCGGGGTCCGAGCGACGACGACCGGGTGAAGCCGGATTTGGTCGCGCCCGGAACGGTTATTGTTTCAGCCCGCAGCAAGGAAAGCTCGCTCGGCACCACCTACGAGCAATTTGACGGAAACTACGCCTATCTTTCCGGAACCAGCCAGGCGGCTCCGGTGGTCGCCGGCGCGGCGGCGATCATCCGCGAATACTACGCGAGCGAGCGGCATCATCAGGCTTCGGCAGCGCTTCTGAAAGCGACCTTGATCAACGGCACGAGCTGGATTCCGCGCGATACGGCTCTGGACGATGAAGTCGGCGAACCGAATTTTCATCAAGGTTTCGGACGGGTAAACTTACGGCAAACTTTACCCGTGCCCGGCAATGCGGAAGGATTTCAACTGCTTTTTGTCGATATTAGTCGAAATTCGCCGCAATCTTTAAATAGAAACGTTTCCGGTAAAGGGCGTTGGGAGCGCAGAGTAAAAGTCGAAGCCGGAATGCCCTTCCGCGTGACGCTGGCTTGGACGGACAAACCGGGACACGGCTTGCAGCAAAATCTGGATTTGGTCGTGGTCGCGCCCGACGGTCAGCGCTTCGTCGGAAACAATCAATTGCGCCGGCGTTCATTTGAACAATGGGATCGTGACAATAATATCGAGACCGTCACTATCGCCGCGCCGCTCGCAGGCTTTTACACAATTCACGTGCTTGCCTATAACACGCCGTTTGAAAATCAGGGATTCAGTCTTGTGACGACCGGAAAACTGACGAGCGAATTTCTGCCGTAGAAATCAAAGGCGCGGTCAAAGCGATAAAATTCTTCCGCCCGCCCGGCTTCATCCGAGAAATTTTCATTATATGCGGCGGAAACGGCACGAATTTTCACTTTGTGCGCGATTTTCGATTGCAAGTCAGTTGAATCCGCCGGAAAGCCGTTTTCAATCCGTCCGTGCGAAATCTCACATTTGTCAGGGCTTTGAAATTGAGCATAAAGTGAAAATTTCAGGACATAAAATAAAAACGGAAGCGACGACGAAACTATCGTTTTTAGCGCGTTTTTATAACGTGAAATCCTACCGTCGATGAACACTTTCCCACGTCCGGTTACTTTTATCAAACGCTTCGGGACATTTTTGTTTTCAATTTAATCGAACGTTTTTATTCTTTTCAATGGGCATAACTCTCCTAAATTCAGCTTGAAAATTATTGTTAAATTTATTCCCCGAAACGCCCGACAGCCGGAATTCATTAAAAGAATCAAGCGGCGGTCAAAAAAATTTTCGCAGGCAGGCGAGATTTTTCCTATTTCCCCGAAAATACTGCCCGGAAATCATAATACTTAATTTCTAAAATTATAAGGAGTAAATAAAAATGAAAAAACAAACCCTAATTCGCACGTTTTTGACGGCGGCATTGCTCGTCGGCTTTGTGGTCGTCGGCGGCGATGACGTTTACGCGCAGGACGGCGGCTATCTCGGCTCCGGCGGCGGGCGCGGTCAGATAATCGGAAGCGGCTCATTTGCCGACGGCGGTTTCCACGGAAGCGGCACATTGCAGTCCACCAGCAGCAGCAGCGGCGGAATGCTCGGAAGCGGCACGGCAACGAACGGTGGCGGCGGCACAATCGGCAGCGGAACCTTCACCCAGGACGCCGGCGGCGTAATCGGCAGCGGCACGCGTACGAGCGTGCTCGGTTCCGGCGGAAGACAGGAAGAATCATCTTTTTTCTACACGATGCTGAGATATTTCGGCTTCTAGTTTGCCGGCGCCAGCCGCGGCAATAATAAAAAAACAAAAGCGACTGTTCAGTCCGTCAAACTGAACAGTCGCTTTCTAAATTGTTTTTCGGCTTTAAATTTGAAAAAGGCAAATTATTTAAAACCCGAAAGCAAACATCAAAAATAAATTTAAAATTCCTCGTTTCAGCCTTAATGGTTATAAAATAAAATTTGATTCGTTTGCCCGGCAACAAAGGCGAAACCGGAAAATTTTGTGAAAATAAATTTCGAAAAGCGGCGCATCCGGCAAATCATCCTGCTGATTTTTGCCGCTCACACAATCCTGTTTATTATCGAGCTGCCGCAGGTTTATCTTTATAACGCGCAGAGCCGCAGCCCGATTAACCCGTGGGTACAGATTGCGCGTCTCGGCTGGGGCGTTTATATCTGGGCGTTCGTATCTCCGTTTGTTTTATGGCTCGGTTATCTTTTCCCGGTCGCGCGAAAAAATCTGTGGCGCAACTTATCTCTGCACTTAATTTTCAGCATCGTTTCCGGCATCACTCAACATTACGGTTATTCGCTCGGCTTGTGGCTTTTCGGGCTTTCCTCGATAGAAAATATCAGAGCCGGTCTTTTCAACTTTGCTTTGATGCTCAATTTTATTTCCAGTTCGATGGTGCGCTACGCGACGATTATCGCCGTTCAGCAGGCGTATTTTTATTTTCAGGAATCGCAGGAGCGCGCCTACCGCTTGCAGCAAGCCGAGATGGAAGTGCTGAAAATGCAGATGCACCCGCATTTTTTCTTTAATACCTTGAATGCCATCTCGGCGCTGATTTATCGCTCGCCGAAAGACGCCGACCGGACTATCACGCAGCTCAGCGATTTGTTCAGAATCTCTCTGAAAAAAGACAAAGCGCAGGAGGTTTCGCTGAAAGAGGAACTGGAATTTTTGCAGGCGTATTTGCAGATTCACCAGACTTTGATGGGCAAAAGGCTGGAAGTTTTGTGGAAAATCGAACCGGAAACACTGGACGCGCTCGTGCCGAATCTGATTTTGCAGCCGCTGGTCGAAAACGCCGTTCAGCACGGCATCGCGCCGCTCGAAAAAGGCGGGCAGATCGAGATTTCGAGCCGTCGTTCAAACGATCAACTTCTTTTGCAGGTGCGCGATAACGGGCGCGGTCTCGTCGTCGCGACGGATAAAATAAAAACCAGCGGCGTCGGACTTTCAAACACGCGGGCGCGGCTCAAAAATCTTTACGGCGACGCGCATCGCTTCGAGATCGCCAGCCTGCCGGACGACGACGACAGCGGCGGCGGCGGAACCAGCATCAATCTGGAAATTCCGTTTCGGGAGCAGACGAAAATATGAGCATTCGGACGATTATCGTGGACGACGTGGATTTGGCGCGCGAGCGCATCAAGATTCTGCTTGACGACGCCGAGATTGAAATCGTCGGCGAATGCGCCAACGGGCGCGAAGCGATTGAAGCCATCCTCGATTTGCAGCCCGACCTGGTTTTTCTCGACGTCCAGATGCCGCAAATCGGCGGCTTCGACGTCATCGAAACAATCGGCGTCGAAAAAATGCCGGCGGTGATTTTCGTGACCGCTTATGACGAATTCGCCCTGCGCGCTTTCGAGATAAATGCGGTAGATTATCTGCTTAAACCCTTTGACGAAGAACGTTTGAAAAAAGCCGTCGAAAGAGCGAGACGCGAAATTCAGCGAAAAGAACCGGCAAATGAAATTGAAGAACGCCTGCGCCGTTTATTAAAGGAAGTCAAAACCGAGCCGAAATATTTGAAGCGAATTCCGGTCAAATCCTCGCGCGGCACGACGCTGGTTTTGACCGAAGAAATCGACTGGATTAATTCCGCCGGGCATTACCTGGAAATTCACGCCGGGCGCGAAACTCATCTTATCCGCGAGCGCCTGTCGCAAATCGAGCAAAGACTCGACCCGGAAATTTTCGTCCGCGTTCATCGCTCGATTATCGTCAATCTCGACCGCATAAAATCTCTCCACCCGCTCTTTAACGGCGACCACCTGATTATCCTGCAAAACGGTCAGGAGCTGCATCTGAGCCGCACCTATCACGAAAAATTAATGCTGCTTTTATCGAGATAGATAATCAAAGGCGAAACCGCCTTTAGAACGCGGAACGCGGAACGGTGAACGATGAATTGCCGTTTCAATCTATCGAATTCATCGTTCACCGTTTCGCGTTCATCGTTTCATCAAACCACCGGCGGAGGCATTAACTGCGGAAATCCGCGTTGATGCCAGTACGGGTAAACCGGCGTCGTGGCGCTCGCTTTGTCGAGCCGCGCGATCTGTTCTTTAGTCAGATTCCACCCGACCGCTTCGAGATTTTGTTTCAATTGTTCTTCGTCGCGCGCGCCGATGACGATGCTGGCGACCGAAGGTCGTTGCAAAAGCCAGTTTAAAGCGACCTGCGCCACCGTTTTTTCGGTTTCGGCGGCAACCGCGTCGAGCACGTCCACAAGATTAAAAAGAAATTCTTTGGGAACCGCCGGACCGAGAGTGCCGCCTTTGGCAATCCGGCTGTTTTCGGGCGCGGGCTGGTGGCGGCGCACTTTTCCGCTCAGGCGTCCGGAAGCCAAGCCGCCCCAGATAACGGCGCCGACCTGCTGGTCTAAGGCGAGCGGCATCAGTTCCCATTCGTATTCGCGGTTTAATAAAGAGTACGCGACCTGATGCGCGACGTAGCGCGTCCAGCCGTATTTTTCGGAAATAGCCAGCGATTTCATCAGATGCCAGCCCGAGAAATTGGAACAGGCGATATAGCGGATTTTTCCGCTTTGCATCAGGTCGTCGAGCGCGCGCAAGGTTTCTTCGACCGGCGTCAGCGCGTCGAAACCGTGCATATAATAAACGTCTATGTAATCCGTATTCAGACGGCGCAGGCTGTCTTCGCAGGCTTTTATCAGATGAAAACGCGACGAGCCGTAATCGTTGGCGCCTTCGCCAACCGGAAAAGTCGCTTTGGTGGAAATAAAAACTTTATCGCGTCGCCCGCCGAGAGCTTTGCCGAGAATTTCTTCCGCCAAACCGTCGGAATAACCGTTGGCGGTATCGAAAAAATTCACGCCCGCCTCCAGACATAAATCGACCATTCGCGTCGCTTCATCAATCTGCGTGCTGCCCCAGGCTTTAAAAAATTCGTTGCCGCCGCCGAAGGTCGCCGTCCCGAAACTGAGAACCGGAATTTTTAAACCTGAGCCGCCGAGCTGTCTGTGTTCCATTATTTCGCTCCTTTTCTTTTATTATTAGCGGGCGCGCATTTCGAAGCAAATCGGCAGAAATTTATTGATGAAGAAAGGAAAACCGGATAAATGTAAACGGCGGAAAAGTCTGAAATTAATTTTATTTTTCTTTATTGTCTGCCGCTCTTTGCCGCTTTGTCACCGTTAAATCAAGTCTCGAGCGAATTGTTACGGCTCGGCGTTACCGACATTTATGCTTTCAGTGAACGGTTCATATCCAGACTGCGGCTTTCGAGCGGCAGCAGCTCGCGCCACTGCTCGACCAGTTTTTTGTAAGCCTCGCCGACCGGGCGAATCCGGCGCTGCAAATCGTAAAGCCCGAGCGGATTGACGCGCCCGCGGTCGAGTCTCAGCGCGGCGTCCCAATCAATCTGGTCGGTCAGGCTATACCACGTAAAACCGATAATCGGCACGCCGTCCTCGCGCAGCCGCACCATATTTTCCCACTGTTTACGCAGCCAGAGCGGCGCTTTCTCCGAGTCCTGATAATTCGTTTCCGTGTGCATCACGGGCAGATGATAGCGGTCGTAATACTGCTTTGTAATCACGTAATAACCGAAAATTTCGCCCGATGTGGTGACTTCGCCGTCGGCGGAAACGTAGTGCTCGTTCGTCCAGTAATAATCGTTGCCCATTATGCAGAAAGGCTTGATTTTGCGCCCGTTTTCCATCAGCCATTGATATTCTTCGCGCGTCATACCGTTGTCGGTCAGATAGATATACATCGAAGCGCGCACGTCGTGCCCGTAACACAAATCGAGCGACAGGAAACGCTTTTCGTTGTAAAAATCGGCGATTTCCTTGGCGTCGGGCGTGAGCGCGTGAAAATATTCGCTCGACTCGCTCTGAATAAAAATCGCTTCGGGCTGAACGCGCAGAATGGCGAATTTCGCCAGCAGATTGGCGCGCGCCAGATTTCCGAGCGCCGTGACATACGCCCGCTCGCTTTTCAGACGCTCGTTCCACCAGCCGTATTTAGCTGAAAACAAAGCGGTAATAAAAATTTCGTTGATCGGCGTGTAAAGCCTTACCCAATCGTAACGACGGGCGAAAGCTTCGGCGTACTCGGCAAAATGTTCCGCCCAATCGGGATTTTGAAAATCGCCGACCCAATCCGGCACGCCGAAATGACATAAATCGGTTATCGGCGTGATGCCGAGCCGCTGCATTTCGTTGAACGTTTCGTCGACAAACGACCAATCGTATTTGCCCGGACCCAGATGAACGCTGTAATAAGGCGGACCATAACGCAGGTAATCCAAACCCAGCTCGCGCACAAGGCGTAAATCTTCGCGCCAGTGCTGGTAGTGACCGCATAACTCCATCTGGTCGACGCGTTTTAGTTTGCCGTTGCGACCCAGAATTACCGGGTAACTGTTTTCGACGCCGGTGGAGAAAATAAAATTTTGCCGGGTTTTGCTATTCCGCCGCCCGAACGGTTGCTTCATCGTCTTTCCCTTATGATTTTGTCCGTGCTAAGCCGCTATTTCCTTGACCAAAGCCCGTTTGGCGTTTCTTTCGAGACGGCTGAGCTGAAGTCTGGCTTTGCGTTTCGCCTCGTGCGCGACAGGCTCGCGCCATTGCCAGTGAGCCATCATCGGCAGAAAGGCTTCGAGCTGGTGGTCGAGCGGCGGTTGAAAGTGATACGCCGGAATGTCTTTCGAGGAAATCTGCCCGCGCGCCAGCGCCGTGAAAATTTCGCTCAACTCCGAAGCGTTTCGCTTCCGGCAGTCTTTATCGAGATAATAAATGCCCTGCGGGTCGACGCGTCCGTTGGCTTCCCTGACCAGCGAGCACCAGTCGGTCGAATCGATAAACGGGTACCAGCAGAAACCTTCAAAAGCGAGTCCGAGCGGCTTCAGGCGCCTCTCGATTTCCTCGCATTGCTCGACCATAAATTTGAGCCACGAGATGCGGTCGTGAACAAAGCCGCGAATATTCGTCTCGGTCAGCATCAGCGGCAGGCGGTAGCGCTCGGCGTATTCCAGCGCGGTCGGCACCAAGCCTTCCGGCGCTTGATTCGGATAAATTCTGCCCTGCGTACACCATTCAAGTTCGCAGTGCGAATAATAATCGAGTCCGAGAACGTCAATCCGCGCGGGCTTGGCGCGCAGCCGCGCGAGTCGTTTTTCGGTTGCGCCGTGTCGCCGCAGGTAATTATAAAGCGCGTGCCGCTCATCGACCTTGCCTAAAACCAGATCGGGCACCAGAAATCTGATTTCGTTGTGAAACGCGGCGTGCGGCGCGGACATTTCGTCAACGGCGCGATGCTTTTCCGCCGCGTCGACGTGAATCAAACAAACGTCCGGCATCTTTTCGACCAGCATCCGGCTGACCGAATTGATGGCTTCGGCGACGTTTAAAATCATCGGCACAAAATTTCCAGCGCCGCGCTGAAACGGGTACCAGGTGCCTTCGTGACCGCAAAACCACGTCGTGACAAAAGGCTCATTGATAACCGTGTAATGGCGAACCCACGGGTAGCGGTCGGCTAAAGCCGTGCAGAATTTAAGATATGCGCGGGAAAAACCCGGATTGGCGAAACCGCCTTCGAGCCATTCGGGAAAGCTCGTGTGATGAAGCGGGTCGAGTATCGGCGCGATTCCCAAATCGCGCATACAATTAAGCGCTTTGTCCAGCCAGCGCCAGTCGTAAACGCCCGGCTCGCGCTCGATGCTGTGCCACGGCGCGGAATACCGCAACAAATCCAGACCGCACGAATGCGCCAATTTCAAATCTTCTTCGACAAACTCCGTGTGTCTTGTCAATTCCAGCACATCCGTTCCGCTGCCGAAAATATGCGTGCTTTCAAAACCACTCAAAAATCTCAAAACCGTTTCCCCCTTGAATTTCTCTGGTAAAGTTATCGATGTCCTTCAAATTTCTATTTCTCTGACTACTTCAAATATTTATTGAATAATTCAAGCACATTCAAAGAGCGGTTTCTGTCGGCTAGTAGACAAAGCAAAGCGTAATTTCCATTTTCCCAGGTCCCGGAGAACGATCTCATTCAATCGTTCGATAATTATTTATCCGGCGGTTGCCCGCCGCTCGCCGCCGACCGGTGAAGGACGAATTTCCGACACCAACTTTTCCCGCAAACTATTGATTTTACCACACTTTCGTTTTCAAGCGGGTAAGGCTTTCGGGAATTCTTCCGGCTTCGCAATTCCGGTGATACCAAAAGGATATTTTTTACGCCTTACTTTTGTATGCAAACTCCTGCTCTAAATTTTTTTGGAAAGATACCGGTGGTTTTAATAATGAAAAAAACAGCACTTTTAATTTTTATCAGCTTTATCTGGGCTTTTTCGGCTTGTGACGCGGCAAATTTTGCCGCCGCGGAAAACAGTCGGGCGGCGACGGCTCATAATACCGAAAAGGCTTCGGCGGAAAGCCTGGAATCGACCGAAGAAAAATCAGTCGGCGACGCGGAAAATCAATCGAAAAACGTCACCGGCGTTTATCAATCGAAAGACGCCAATCATTTTAACGAATTCAAAATCGCAGACCGCGCGGGCGATTTGAAAGTCGAATTTATGGGGCTTTACGAGTTCAAAAACGAAGGCGGAATGGCGATGGCAAACACCGACCAGACGGACGTTTTGCCCGCGAGGCTCAAAGGCGACACGGCGATCGTCAAAATTCCGGATTATCCGAAATGCCGCTACACGCTTCTGTTTGCGGGCGAAAAATTAACCGTCCGGCGCGACGGAACGATTATGGATTGCGGTCTCGGCGGGCAAATCGCGCCCGAAGGCGTTTACCGCAAAGTCAGCGATAAAGTGCCCGTTTTCGGCGAATGGTTTGAAGATAAAAAGGAAGAAACCAAAGACGCGAAAATCGAAAACCAGACCGAAAACGACCCGGCGGGCGCGGCGGCGAAACGCGTTCGCTTTCAGCCCGGCTCGAGCGAAGCAGTCGTTTCCGGCAAAATCACGAACGGCGCGGCAATCGTGTATTTAGTCAACGCGCGAAAAGGTCAGACGCTGGAATTTCGCGTGCTCGAAGGCGGCAAATATAACGACGTGGTCGGCGAAGTTTTCGCGCCGGACGGCACGAATCTGACGGGCGAAGATTACGGCACGTTCTGGCGCGGCGAGCTGCCGCAAAACGGCGATTACAAAATCTCGGTCGGCACGATTGAAACCGAGAATACGAATTTTAAAATTCAGATTGCGATTAAATAAACACTAGAGACACAAAGAACTAAAGAGAAATTAACGGCAGATAAACGCGGGTAACGCAGATAAAGAAATTTTTATCCAGCTTATCAAGCCGCTTTATCTTGTAAATTATCTGCGTCCATTTGCAGTTAATTTCCCTGATTCACGTAAATAATACCGACAAAACTATGGCAATGATTCGATTTGTAAACAATACGGAAGACCTTTCGACCGACAAAGGCTATCAATTCAAATTTAACTGCGACAAATGCGGCAACGGCTTTATGTCGCGCTTTCAAACCTCGGCAATCGGCGTCGCCGGTTCGCTCTTAAATGCCGCCGGAAATTTTTTCGGCTGGGGACATAGCGCCGGAAATTCGGCTTATGAAATCCAGCGCGCGGTCGGCGGCAAAGCGCACGACGCGGCGCTGGAAACGGCGGTCGAAGAAGGCAAACAGCATTTTCATCAATGCTCGCGCTGCGGCAAATGGGTCTGCCCGGAAGTCTGCTGGAATGAAAAGGCAAACCAATGCGAGGAATGCGCGCCGGATTTTCAGGAAGAACTCGCCGCGTCGCAAGCACAAGCGAAAGCCGAAGCCGCGCGTCAGCAACTTTACGAAAAAGCACAAAACACCGATTACGTTTCCGGCATTGATATGAGCGCCGGCGCGCAGCTCAATTCTCCGAACGCGGTCAAACCGAAAAAACAACGCGGCGGAAATTCCTGCACGAATTGCGGTCACCGGACGGGCGCGGCGAAGTTTTGTCCCGAATGCGGAACGGCGGCGATGCAAGCCAAGCCGTCCTGTAAAAGCTGCGGTCACGAGCCGGAAAATCCGACTAAATTTTGCCCGGAATGCGGCGGAAAAATGAATTAAAAAATGAAAAATTACATAATCACAAAACCAGTCGTTTTCATTCTGATTATTCTGATTTTATCGAACGGCTTAAGCGTTTTCGGTCAGGCGAAGCGCGGCGCTGTGAAACCCAAATCCGCGCCGCTTACCGCTACCGAAACGCTCATTTCCGAAAACAGCAGCGCGGCAATGAACGCCGCGTGGCAGAGCGGAAAATTGCCCTCGCCTTTGCCTGTTCCCTCGCAGAACGCGGACGAGGCGGCGGCGATTCTGGCGCAGAAAGTGGCGGCGAAATCCAGCGAATCGATTCCCGCTCTGCTGACCGCGCTGCAAATGTCCGGCTTTTTCGTCACCGACCAGACCGGGAAAACGCTTTACGCGCCCGCCGACGGCAAAGGTCAGGGATTGACGATTAACGGCTGGGAAGTGGCGAGCGCCGCGAAAATGTACGGCGACGGCAAACGAACGAATCTCGCCGAGCTCGGCGAAAAATTGCAGTCGATTCCCGAATTCAAAGAAGCCGACGTCGCCGATTATCTGCTGAACGGCGTCCGCCGCAATGCCGAAAACGGGCGGAATAAACACTTGCGCGTCTGGGCGCGTTTTATCATCGAACTGGGTAAAAATTCCACTGCGAAATACGACATTATAAAAAGCGCGACGACAGAACAGGTTTCGCTCGACGCGATTCAGCATTTGCTGTTGATGCGCCGTCTCTACGGCGATTTGTTTGCCTTCGCCGAAAGATACAAACCGCAAAGCCCGACGACGATGGGCGCCGTTTTTCAGCCGGCAAAACAGCCGCAATTTATCAACGCCAAATTTTCCGCCAATGAAATTTTCGCGCCCGCGCGTCCGAGCTTTGAAAATTTTTCTCAAGTCGCCGCTTTTTCACCCGGCGATGCGGCGGCGCAGAAGCAGATTCCGTGCCGGATGGACGGGCTCGCGCCGACCGTGATGGACGGCGCGGCGACCGTGATGGGCATCGGCTTCGGCGAGTTTACGGGCTATCTGGAAGATTATTTTGAAGATACGCCGGCGGGCGACAAAATTAAAAATTTCGGTAAAATCATCGCCGCGCTGAACGTCATTCTGGCTTACACAAAGTTTATCCAGACTTACGCCGCGCTGGAATCGAAAATCGTGATGGAAGACGCGCCGCCGCTCGTGCGCACGAAAAACGTCGCGGCTGGCGAGCGCAAAAAATTCCGCACCGAAGTGCGCGTCAACATCGGCAACTGGCAGATGTACAACTGCATCCGGACGGCGATGAACATTACGACCGGGCTTGATTTTGCGACGCTCAACGACGGACCTTTGGGCGACGTCGGCATTCGCTGGCACCTGGACGAAGGCGGCGCGAACGGCGGCGGTGAGCAAATCGTCGGCTTTACGCAGGAAGGCGCGACGCGGATTCAGGATAAAGGAACGAGCGCCGGAACGGGCACGAACGCGGTCAAGGATTTGACCTACACGAAAACCGACGAGCAAGGTATCGCCCGGATTATTCTCGAAGGCACGCCGCAGAAAAATTTCAAGGGTGCAAACGCCGTGCCCGTCACCAAACAAGCCAAAATCCGCACGACCATCAAAATGAAAGCCGGAGAAATCAAAGGCGATATGGTCGACGTCGCCGGGCAGGCAATCGCTGCCATTCCCGGTTTGATAACGATGCCGACCGAATTGCTTTACCGGATGGACTGGGCTTCGATAGCGAGTCTGACCGTGCCCGTGCGCGATTGGGAAGTCTGCGAAGGTCGCGGCTGGAACGGCACTATCGAGGTCAGCCATCGCAAATCGGAAAGCTGGACGAAAGTGACCAACAAGGGCGAGCATATCTCCGACCAGCATTATTCGGGAACCGAGCAATACAAATGGATTTACATCTACGACGCGATTTTCAACGTGCAGGATTCGCCGGGCTACATTAATGAAGAGACCGGCTTGATTTCGGCGACGCTGAAAGGCTCGATTACCGCCGAAGCGTTGCGGGCGAGCGAAACCAAAGATTCGTGGACGACCAAAACCGACTGCTTTCCCGACCCGCCGCGCATCGCCGGCAGAAACTCGCTCGGGATTATCAAGGAAAGCGGAAAAATCAACGAGACGACCGAGGACGGAACGCTGCAAATCGACGGCGACAAATTCAAAATCAGCTTTTTGATTTCCGAAATCGGCGGGAAACGCGAACACCGCCAGTCGATGAAGGATTTCGGCTGGTGCATGATGGAGATGAATCCGCCGCACGACTCGACCAGCGAAAGCTCGATGAGTTTTTCGATGGAAGGCATCGTGATTGAAGGCTCCATCGACCCGAAAACTCCGACCGTTTTGCAGGGCAGCCAGTCTTACACGGACGAAGCTGGCATGGAAGTAGTCATTCGCTGGTCGCTGCGAAAATGCAGTTAGTTAAAGAAATGTAACGCGAGTCCGCCCGCGAATCTTTCCGGGCGGATTCAAAATTATACTGGCGCGTACCAGATAAAAGGGGAAATAATGAAAAACAGACGAACTATTATTAACGCACTTTTACTGATTACAATTTCGATTTCTTTTGCCGCCGGTGTTTTCGCGCAGGCGGACGGCGAAACTTTAGTGACGGGAAATCCGCCGCTGACGCGAAACGATGCCGACGAAATCATCAAATATTACGAGCGCGGTCTGGAAATGGATTTTACCGCCGCCGAGCGCA
This sequence comes from Pyrinomonadaceae bacterium, assembly GCA_036388635.1. Classification (GTDB taxonomy): domain Bacteria; phylum Acidobacteriota; class Blastocatellia; order Pyrinomonadales; family Pyrinomonadaceae; genus JALZHR01. Next base: position 19,445 of record DASVRL010000270.1, on the reverse strand, counting down.
GGGAGTTTCAGACAATCCTCATCAATCAATGGCGCGGAGCGCAAAAATCGGGCGGCAAAAATCTCGTCGCTTTTCTGAAAACCGTGACGACCATAAACGGCTGGGATGAAGCCAAACGCGAAAGACTCAAAAACGAAATCCGCAAAGCCATACTCGGCGACCTGCGCAGCTCGGCGGGCACCAAATTGAGCCAATTTGTTCTGAGCGTTTACGAAAACCCGGAGGCTGAAAATGCAAATACCGCGCAATCGGACGAAAATCAAAGCGAAACAACTGCTCAGACGGAAACCGAAACCCGCAGCGAGACCAGAGAAAATTTCCGCCCAATCGAAGGCGCTGCAAAAATCGCGGATTTGGTCGGCAAATGGAACAAAGGCTCGGTCGCCTCTTACGGTTATCGTGACACGGTAACAAACGATTACAAAAGCGGTTACGGCGCGGCGAACCAGCACGACATTTACGCCGACGGGAGTTTCGACTACTCGAATTTCGCGCAGGTTTCCGTTTACGGCTGCACGACCGAACTATTTACGGCGATGAAAGGGCGCATCAGCGTCAGCGGCGCGCAGGTGACTTTCACATACGTTTCCGGCACGGTCAAAGGCAAGGATAGCTGCAAAACGACCGGATTTAACAAACCGGCGCAGATTGCAAATGCGACATTCCGCGTCGAGCGCGACAAAGACCAAATCAGGTTGTGCGAAGTCGGAAAGGAACAGCCGTATTGTCTTTACAAAGTCAAAGAATAAGTTTGAAAGTCAAAGAATAAGTTTGAAACGGCAAAAGGCAAGATGACGAGCCGGAAGTAAGATGATAAATTTCTATCGCCTTCGGTCTTCCGAATTTTGCCTTTTGCACTTTGCCTTTTGCCTTCTAATACTAGCCTTGCGACGGATTTGTGCCGGAAGAATGAATAAGGCGCACGGTGTCGCGGGCAATCAATAATTCTTCGTTGGTCGGGACAACGTAGACGCTCAGGCGCGAATCGTCGCGGCTGATGACGCCTTCGCGTCCCGCCGTGTGCGATTGGTTTCGCGCGGCGTCAAGCTCGACTCCGAGCCACGTTAATTGTTCGCAAATCGTTGCGCGTATCGGCGCGGAATTTTCGCCGATTCCGCCCGTAAAAATAATGGCGTCCGCGCCGTTCATCGCCGCCAGATAAGCGCCGATGTATTTGCGGGCGCGATAGCAGAAAATCTCGATGGCTAGACGCGCGCGGCGGTCGCCCGATTCGTCCGCTTCGGCGAGCAGCTCGCGCATATCGTTGGTTAAGCCGGAAATGCCTAAAAGCCCGGACTGCTTATTTAAAAGCATCTCGACTTCGTGAATCGTCAAGCCTTCCTTATCGGCGATAAATTCCAGAATCGCGGCGTCCAAATCGCCCGCGCGCGTTCCCATCACCAAGCCCTCGAGCGGCGTCAAGCCCATCGAAGTATCCATCGAATTCCCGTTTTTGATGGCGGCAACGGAACAGCCGTTTCCGAGATGCAGCGTAATGATATTGACCTCGTCGCGCGGCAAGTTCAGCAAACGGCGATAGCGATACGCGACATAGCGATGCGAAGTGCCGTGAAAACCATAGCGGCGCAGACGATGGCGGCGATAAAGCTGGTACGGCAAGGCGTAAAGATACGATTGTTCGGGCAGGGTTTGGTGAAACGCCGTATCGAAAACCGCCGCCTGCACGATGTTTCTGCCGAATATTTCGCGCGCCGCCAAAATGCCTTTGATATTTGCCGGATTATGCAGCGGCGCCAATTCTATGCAGTCTTCGATGCCGCGCAGGATTTCGTCCGAGACGAGCACCGACTGCCGGAATTTTTCGCCGCCGTGAACGACCCGGTGCCCGACCGCGTCGATGTCAGCCAGACTGCCGATGCCTTCGACGCCCGAATCTTCCGACGTAACCCAGCGCAAAACCGTTTCCAGCGCCGCGCGGACGTCTCTGACCGGAGCGGCAGAGCGCTGCGGCTCGCGCCCTTCCGCCGCGAAAGTAATAATCGCCGCGCCGCCGATGCGCTCGATTTGACCATAAGCGAGCCGCCGGTCGGCATCCTGCGCGATTCGTTCGAGGTCGGTCGCCATCAGCTGAAACTTGAGCGACGAGCTGCCGCAATTTAACACCAGAACATTCATCCGAAATTTATCTCCGATTGTTGAATGAGTTTATATGGAATCTTTAATAATTGTAAAATTTCCGGTGGCAGCGACATCTTTTTCATAACCGTGACGATTTTTCTATTGCTTCGCCAAAATATTATTCAAAAATTTTGCGAGTGATGATAAACTCCTATGTAAGCAACCAGACAGAAAAATTTTATTTTTTTTGATAATCTTTTTCTATCTTTTGTTAAAAACAAGCGAGGGCGGGAAAATGACGAGCAAAAACGGGCAACAGCCGATGATTTTATTAATCAGCAAAGAAGAGCGGGAAGAATGTTTTTTCAAGCAATGGCTGGAAAAAAACACGTCTTCCATCTGCGAGGCGACAAATATTTTTCAGGTAATCGAAGAAATTAACGATTTTACGGTGCGCGAATGCCCGAGCGTGTTTCTGCTGGAGGTCGAGACGGCTTCGCAGGATTCGGTTGAAGAAATGTTTTACTTCTCGTCCGGCGCGAGCGATATCCAGGTTCTCGCTTATTCGAAAACCATCGGCGACCATCCGGACTCGGCGTTATCGCTCGCCGCTTAAAATTTATTTGAACGATTTTTTTGAATGACCGAAAACAGCAGCGTCGCTCTTTTTTCCGAAACGTATCTAAATCCGGTTTATCCACACTCGTTTCCCGACCCTTTCGTCATAAAATTTCGCGGCGAGTATTACGCCTATTGCACCGATTTCTGGCGCGACGGTAATGTATTCGGCGTTTTGCGCTCGCGCGATCTCGTCAGATGGCAGGAAATCGGCGGCGCGATGCAGCCTCTGGAAACGGGCGCGCCGTTTTACTGGGCGCCGGAAGTCACTTATCACAACGGCAAATTTTATCTTTATTACAGCGTCGGCAACGAGGCTTTGATGGAGCTTCGCGTGGCGGTTTCCGACCGACCGGACGGCGGTTTCGTCGATAGCGGGCACCGGCTGTCGAACGAAGATTTCGCCATCGACGCGCACGTTTTCGAAGATACGGACGGCGCGCGTTATCTTTTTTACGCGACCGATTTTCTCGAACACACGCATATCGGTACGGGAACGGTGGTCGACCGGATGATTGATTTTTTCACGCTCGAAGGAAAGCCGAGACCCGTGACGCGCGCCCGGTACGATTGGCAAATTTACGACCCGCAGCGCCGCGAAAAAGGCGGCGTCCGCTGGCACACGGTCGAAGGCGCGTTTGTCTTTAAACGAAAAGGCGTTTATTACGAGATGTTTAGCGGCGGCAACTGGCAAAACGTGACCTACGGCGTGAGCTTTGCCGTCACCGCCGACATCGAAAAAGATGAAGAATGGACGCAGTTTTCGGACGGCGAAAAGGTCTTTCCGATTTTGCGCACCATACCGGATTTGATTATCGGTCCCGGACATAATTGCGCCGTTCGCGGCGCGAATAATCGTGAGCTTTACTGCGTTTATCACCGCTGGACGGAAAACGGCAGAGTGCTGGCAATCGACCGTATGGATTTCGCGGGCGGCGCGCGAATTTTTATCGACGGCGCGACGCACACGCCGCAACCAGCGACTTTCAAGCCGCAGATTCTGGATTTTTTCGATGAATTTTCGGCGAGCAATTGGACGCTTGTTTCCGGCGGCTGGCGCGCGCAAAACAATCAAATAATTTCGGAGTTCACAGGAAAAAGCGAGCTTGTTTGTCAAGCCGAAGCGAAGAGCTTTTTATGCGAAATCTGGCTGAAGGCGTTTGAAAATGCCGGCGGCGTTTTCGGCATTTGTTTAAAGAACGGCGAAACAAACGTTTTTAGATTTCAGCTTTCGCCCGAAGAAAGGCGGGCGAGCGCCGTCTGGTTTGAAAACGGCGTCGAACAAATCGAAAATTTCGCGCTCGCCGAAGATTTTGATTTTCAAGCCTTTCATCTTTTGCGCGTCGAAATCGATTGTCTCTGGCTGAAAGTCCGGCTCGATGAAAATACGGTTCGTTGCCGGAAAATTTTAGAAAATTTTGCGCCGCAGATTTCCCTTTTGACGGAAAACTCGGCGGCGGCGTTTTCCGGTTTTGCGCTGACCGCCGGTTTTGAAGATTTGTTTGAAGACGCGAATCTGGAAAAAAGAGGCTGGCGTAAAATTTCGGCGAGCGGCGCGGCGCACGTCGAAGATAAGAATTTGGTAATCACCGCTCGCGGCGAAAGCGAAACGATTCTCTGCAAGGAAACGCCCTCGGATGATTTTGAGTTGACGCTAAATTTTCGTTTGCCGGAAACATTCGGCGAAAACTCCGGTCTCGGCTTTTATCCGGCGTTTGCGGAAACGGCTGAAACACCTTTTTTCTCAATGGAAAAATCCGGCGAAAACTGGATTTTAAAAGCCGAAACTCTTGATGAAACAAAAGAATTCCGTTTGCCGGAAAATTTTTCGCCCGATGTTTTTCATCAATTTCGTTTTCTGAAAATCAAAAATAAAATCGTTTTACAGTTTGAAGCGGAAACTCTCGGCACGGTCCATGCGCCGCCGTCCGGTTCAGGTAAAATCGCTTTGTCCGTCCGAAACGCCTCAGCCGCTTTCGATATGGTGCGCTTTACTGTTTTATAAAAAACATTATTTACAAAGAAAACACGAAACCGCAGATAGACGCGGATTATCGACGGGATGAACGCGATAAAAGAAACGACGAACGCCAAAGGCGGAACGCGCAATGCGCAATTTATCATTCGGCATTCATCGTTTCGCTTTATCCGCGTTTATTTGCGTGAATCTGCGGTTTTATTCTCTCTTAAAACCTTCGTGCCGTCGTTGATAAAATTTTTTTAACTAGCAACTTGGCGGAAAATATAATCGTCTCAGCCAAAGATTTTTGCGATTTTGTTTTTGAATCTCACTTGAGCGTTTGCCAATTATAAAATTCAAACGTAAGATTTCATAATCAAAGTCCAACCTTGTTTTTTTCTATTTTAAGCAAACAATTTGAAAGAGGAATTTTTCCTTTGATAACCACAGCAGATTTACTGAAATCAGAAGCCGAAGATTTTATCTGGGCGGGCGGCATCGAAGACACATTCGTTCCGCAGACGCGCAACGGTCACCGCGCGCTGGATGAATACGAATTGATGGGGCATTACGAGCATTGGCGCGAAGACCTGGCGCTGGCGCGCGAGCTTGGGCTTCAGGCTCTGCGCTGGGGCGTGCCCTGGTATAAGGTCGAGCCGGAACAGGGCAAATTCGACTGGAGCTGGACCGATGAAGTTATCCCGTATCTGGTCGAAGATTTGAAAATCACGCCCGTTTTGGATTTGATGCATTACGGCACTCCGTTCTGGCTGAAAAAAGAATTTGCCAACAAGGATTACCCGGAGTTTGTCGCGCGTTACGCCGCCGAGTTTGCCGCCAGGTACAAAGGCTTGGTGAAATGGTACACGCCTTTAAACGAGCCGGTTATCAACGCGCTGATGTGCGGCATGCGCGGGCTCTGGGCGCCCTATCTGAAAAAAGAACAGGGTTATATCACGATAATGATGCAGCTGGCGAAAGGCATTATCCGCACCGTCAACGCCATCAAGCAAATCGACCCGGAAACCGTAATGGTTCACGTCGAAGCGACCGGTATGACGCGGACGGTGCGCGAAGATTTGTCCGTGCTCGCCAATGAAGAAACGCATCGCGGCTATCTCTGCTACGATTTGATTTCCGGACGCATCACGCACGACCACCTGCTTTTTTCGTGGCTGGTCAGAAACGGCGCATCGGTCGTCGATTTGGACGAACTACAGGCGAATAAAATCCCGCTCGACGTGGTCGGGATGAATTTTTACCCGCAATGGTCGACCCGGCAGATTTATCTGGATAAGAAGGGACGCATCGCTTTTCGCGACATCGAGCCGGAAGGCAACGGGTTTGTCGATTTGATTCGGCATTTTCACGAGCGTTATCAGGTGCCGATAATGATTACGGAAACCAGCGCCGTCGGGACGGATGAAATCCGCGAGCGCTGGCTCGAATCTTCCGTGGCAATGATAAAAAATCTGCGCGCCGACGGCGTTCCGGTCATCGGCTACACGTGGTTTCCGCTTTTTACGATGATTGACTGGCGTTATCGTTTTTCAAACGAGCCGCTGGAAAATTTTTATCTCGAACTCGGGCTTTATAAATTAAATCGCGAAGGAAAAGGTAAGCGCTGGCTGGAAACGCCGCTGGTCGAAAAGTATAAAAACTATATTAAATCTCCGGCTGAAGCGGTCGGAAATTTGACCGTCAAACAGGAAGAAACCGTCGAAGCATACAGGTAAGAAAAGCGAAAAAGTGAAAAAGCAGTTTGAGTTTATTCAAACTGCTTTTTCACTTTTTTACTCTTTTATTTTTTTACCTTTTCACTTTAAACGCGAGCGTCATTCGTTCTGACATCGGCGCGCGTCAAAAAGCCTCCAATCAAAAAAACCAGCCCGATTAAAACGTGGACGATATGATCCATCGTGCCCAATTCCAAAGCGCCGGGCAAAACGTGGAGCATATGGTTGTTGGTGCCGCCGTCGGTCAGATTCGCCGGTAAGCCGGTCGCCGAGCCGGAGTTGAACAAAAATCCCGCTACGCCGAGCAGCAAATAAACCGCGCCGAAGGCAAGACAGAATAATCTGGCGGCGGAAAGCGAGCCTTTCAAGCCCAGATAAAGCGCGACCGCGCCTGAAATCAGATGAATCAGGTTGTGCGTCATGCTCAGATGCGTGCCCATAAAATTATCGGAAATAAAGCCGACCAGACCAACCAGAATAAAAACTATGCCCATTATAGTAGCTATTGTTTTTGCCATAAACTATCTCCTTATGTTGTTTTAAACTACGAGACCAAAAGCAAATATTCAAAGACCAATTTATTTGGATTCGCTCGCCGCGTCTGTAATATTAATTACATACCTAATAAATATCAGATAAAGGTTTCGGCTCGATTCGGACGAAAACCCGAACCGGCGGCAAGCAGCTTGTCATTGTTTCAGGGAATTATGCGCCTAAAACTTTATTTTGCCAAGCAAAATAAGTGACAGTTAAAAAGTGTCGGGCGAGAGCGTAAACATTTATCATTTAGCGACCGGCGCTTTTCACCTTATTTCTTATCGCTTTTCACTTTCCATATTTGGCGCGAATCCTGACGGCTCTTTCCAGCGCATCGACGTTTTCCAGAATCTTCAGGCGCAAATCCTTATCCAGGTTCGGATTATCCGCCAGAAACTTATTGACCGCCGCCAGCGCCTTTTCGTCTTTTTGCCCGCCGATAAACGCCGCGAGCCAGCCATTGACGAAAAAGATTTTCCGGCTGCGTTTCAGATTCGGCAATTCGGCGAGGGCTTTTTCGAGATACGGCAAGGTCAGTTCGGAATGGCGGACTGAATTAAACGGCACGAAAGCCGCCTCGATCCAGCTTTCGGAAATTTCTTTATTGTTCAGAAAATCGTTAAAATATTTTTCCTTCGCCGCTTTTGTTCCGACGCCCGCTCCGGCGGCGTAGGCATAGCGTTTAGCGTCGTCGGACGTTTCCGTTTTTTCGAGTTCGGCGAGCAGTCGTTCAGCTTCGTTATTGCCTGATAATCGCTTGTTTTCCAAAATCAACAGGCGCGTGACAATGTCGAATTTGTCTTTCGTTTTCAGCGGCGGCAATTCCAGTTGCGGCATTTTACCCGTGACCGAACCGATTGTTTCAATCTCGATTGGTTTACCGCCGCTTTTCAGGATTTTCTTTAGCATTGCCTGCGCCTCGGCGCTTGAGGCAAGATTCAGATAGGCGCGGAAAAAGGTGATTTTTTGTCCCGTCGTTTTTGCCCGCAGCATTCCGCCTAATAAAAGACTTTCCAGCGGCAGCGCGACTTCCGCTCTTTGCGCGTCCGAAAGATAATAATTCATCGCGGTCGAAACGCGATTGAGAATCGTTTGAATGGTCAGCTCGTCCGTTTCGACCGCGATGTTTTTAATCGCCAGTTCGACGTAATCTTTCGGATTCAGCTCGGCTTCGCGCACCGAATCCCAGAGCGTACCCCACATCATCGAGCGCAGAAAATCGTCCTTTTCATACTGGATATTTTTCAGGACATAGGCGCGGCTCTGCTCGTCGAGCAAAAAAATGCCGTAGCCGTAATCGCCGTAATTCGGAAACATCAAGACAGGATCGCCTTTGCCGCCCAAAACCAGCGAATTATAAGCTCCGGTCAGCTTAAAATCATTGACCGAACGGGTTTCATTTCTATCGAGCGTCAAAATCTTAAATTTCATCGGCTGATTTTTATTCAGGTTCAAAGACTGTTCGGTTTCGGGACCGGCAAGATAATCCGTCGTATCGACCTTTCGCGTATCTTTATTCGCGCGGACTACTACCATCCGAATTTTGAGAAGTCCGGGCTGTTTTACCCAAACAGTCGCCCAATCTTTCAAATCCTGCCCGCTCGCCGTTTCAAATTCCTTGACCAAATCCGTCCATTCCGCATTTTTGAATTGATGTTTCTTCAAAAAGGCGCGCACTGCCGTTTGAAATTTCTCTTCGCCCAGATAAAACTCGGCTTGGCGCAAAAACGAAGGCGCTTTGCGATAGACGATGTTGCCGTAAGCCGATTTTGCCGAGCTTAAATTCGGGATCGGCTGGTAAATCGGCGTCGTGCCTTTGGTCGAATCGGTCAAATAGGCGAGCGGTTTGTTGCGCTCGTAGAAGGCTTTCCAGGCGTTGTATTCGGGCAGAACCTTTTCCAGCGTTTTGTACGCCATAAATTCCGCAAAACCTTCCTTGAGCCACAAATCGTCAAACCATTTCATCGTCACCGTGTCGCCGAACCATTGATGCGCGGCTTCGTGAAAAATGACGTTGGCGCGCGACACTAAATCGTTTTTCGTCGGCTCGCTCGGAAAAATGACGGAAGATTCGCGCAGAAAAGTCGCGCCGGCGTGTTCCATTCCGTTAAACGGAAATTCGGGAATCAAAACCAGGTCGTATTTCGGAAACGGAAATTTGAAATCGAAATAGCTTTCAAGGAATTTTACGGCTTCGCGGTTGAGGCGAAAAGTTTCCTTTTTGTGCGCTTTAAATTTTTCGGCTTGCGATTTGCGGACGTAAATTTTTAATGGCGTTTCCGGTGACTCATTGGAAGCGCCGGGCAAAGGTATTTTATTGAAAAGCATTTGCTCGTCTCGCTCGTAAACTTCCGCGAACTCGCCCGCCGCAAACGCGAACACGTAGGTGCTGATGGGTTTGGTTTCATTAAATGAAGTAAAGGTATTGTTAATCGCCGGAATGTTCAGAAGGCACTCGTGCGCCGGATTCGCCGACGGATTTTTATTGAACGCCTCTGTTTGAGACCGTCGGTATAAGTCGAGTTTTTCCGTCGGTATCGTTTCATTCGCAACGCGGCAATTCGCAAAACTGTTTGAAACGACTTTCCAATCGAGCGGCGCGGTGACGCTCAGGCTGAAGCGCGCCTTCAAATCCGGCTGGTCGAATACGGGAAACGCCGTGCTCGCGTCCGACGGCACAAACAAAGAATAGACGTATTCCGCGCCGTCTTCCTTATCGACGTAGCGCGTGACAGCCGCGCCGCTCGTTTTTACCGGCGAGGCGAATTCGATTTTGACGACGTTTTCGCCCGGCTTTAACAAAAATCTCGAAACGCCCAGATGCTCGTCGGAAACGTAGTAATTGACCGAATCGACGCCGCTGACCGGCGCGACGTTTTTTTCGTTGACGGCGACGACGCGGGCGTAAGGTTTATCTTTATCATTGGCAAACTGGGTCGTGCGCCAGTCTAAAATCAAATCGCTTTTCGCTCCTGTCTCAGTCAAATTCACGCGAATCTCGATTTCGCCCTTCAACAGCGGCGCCCGGCGTTCGAGCGTCAGATTTAACTCATAGCGCACATCCGAATAATTCGCCGCGCGCCAGCGCGCCAGCGTCTGCGAAACGCCCGTCTCAATATTCGGAGGTTGCGCGGAAACAGAAATTGTCATAGCAAAAAGAAATATAACAAACAGAAATTTTGAAAGCATAAACATATCCGATTTTTCTATACGATTAAGCTATTTTTACACACTCGCGGTTGACAGTTACACACGAGCAAGAGACTTTTATACACACTCGATTGACAATTACACACGAGCAGTTTCCGTTTACACAATCGCGATTTACTTTTACACAAACGCGATTTCTTCTTGCCCACTCGCGGTTTACCGCCGCACGCTCCGGGTTTACCTGGCTCACACAAACGATTTACTCGTTCTCGTTGTCAAATCAAATTATAAAATTAGTTGCCGAAAGCCCGCCGGCGGTTGCGAAAAGGCAAAAATAACGGGCAGTTGCTTTTTCCAAAGCCGCTGCCCGAAACTTTATCATTTTAAGTTCTGAAATTTACAAATTAAAGTTGAAATTCACAAAACCTTTTGCCTTGACCGGCTGACCGTCTTTGGTAAACGGCTTGAATTTCCATTTTTTCAACGCGTCCGCCGCCGCGCGTTGCAGCAGCGAAGGACCGGAAGAATTCTGGACGGCGGAAACCTGTCCCTGCTCGTCAACCATCACTTCGACTTTAACGGTGCCGGTCATCCGCAGCGTTTTCGCCTGCGGCGGATAAACCGGATTGACCTTTTGCGTCGCGTATTCGACTAAGGAACCGACCTGCAAAGGCGTATCGTTGCTTACTGCCGTCGACGCCGGATTCGTATTTTGCGCGACGGTTTCAGCGGTGTTGGTGTTCGGAGTATTGACGCGGCGTTCTCTGGTCGGAACTTTCGGTGCGTTGTTGTCCGGATTGACGTTCGGAGTCAGTTGTTTTTCCGCGACCGTTTCCTTCGGCGTTTCTACCGGCGGCGTCGTGGTGGTTTCGGCGGCGTTTTTTTCAGGAACGACGGGATTTTGTTTCGGTTCGCTGACCGGTTCAAACTTAATATCGTTTTTCGTCGAATCTACCGGATTGCTGACGGCGTTCGTTTCGGTTTTCGGCGCGATTTGATTGGAAGTCTGAATCAGGCTCGGCTGCGTTTCGGTTTTCAGAGGAGCGGTCGGCGGCGAATTCGTATAAGTCGGCTGATTCGAAGCGACCGTGTTATTTACTTCGTCACCGGCGGCGTTCAGAACCGTGCTGCGCGAACTCATTAAGCCTTCGCGCGCATCGGCGACCGCTTCTTTCCAGCGTTTGGCGTCATAATCGTCGCGCGCCAGAGCGATTCGCGCATTCGACGATTCTTCGAGTAAAGCGAAAGCGTCGGAAGCTTTTTTCTTATCCGTGCTGGCGGCTTTCGTTTGCGTGATAACCAGCTCGACCGTTTCGCGCATTTTCTCGACGTCGGCAATCGCGTCCGGCGTCAGGTTGCGGTCGTTCATCATTAAGCCTAATGATTTGTAGCGTTCCTGTTGATTGCGCGCGCCTTTGACGACCTGCGCGGCGACGGCAAAATAATTTTGCGCCGCCTGCGGCTTATTGGCTTTTTGCGCGTTGAAAAGCTCGTTTAAGAAGCCCTGCGCGCGTTTGTAATCGCCCTGTTCGAGATAGCAGTTCATCAACATCACGTTGACGACGCTGTGAACGGTCGCGTCATTGATTTCGCGGCGAATTCCTTCGAGTTCGTATATCGCGGCGTTGTAATTTTTGACGGCGATAAAGGCTTTCGCCTTCGTCACGCGTCCTCTCATTACATCGGCAGAAGTGGTTGACTGCGCTAAAACTCCAAGAACACTAAATAAGACCAAAAAAACGACAGCACCCAATCGGCGGACGTTTAGCGGCATTTCTGTTTCCTCCTTCTGTGGTTTCATTCAATAAAATGAACTGGCGTTCACTTTTCTCCAACAAACAATCTTTTTATTTTGCCTTTTTAAAAGCATCTCAAGCAAGCGTTTGATTCCTGCTTTTGTTAATTCGATAAACTCTTGATGATTTTTTGGCGGTAAAGGTTTGCGTCTTTCTTTATAGCATTTTCGTCGAGCGTTAGCAAACGTTTTTCGCGCATTACGATTTTTCCGTTGATTATGACGGTGTTGACGTCAGCCGCTTTGGTCGCGTAAACGAGGTGAGAATAGTAGTTATAAAAAGGCGTCTGGTGCAGCCCGTCAAAATCGACGAGCACGATGTCGGCGCGTTTTCCGGCTTGGAGCGAGCCGATTAAATTTTCCAGATGCAGCGCCCGCGCGCCGCCGATGGTCGCCATCGCGAAGGCTTGCTCGGCGTTGACGACTTTCGGGTCGTTTGAGTAGAGCTTGTGGAGTTTCGCCGCCGTGTCCATCTCTTCCCACATATCGAGGTCGTTGTTCGAAGCCGCGCCGTCCGTTCCCAAACCGAGCCTGACGTCGGCGCTGAGCATCTGCGGAACGGGCGAAACGCCGGAGGCGAGCTTCATATTCGACTGCGGATTGTGCGCGACGCCGACATTGAGCGATTTTAAAATCTGAATCTCGTTCGGGTTGGCGTAAACGACGTGCGCGGCGATGGTTCGATTATTTAAAAAACCGATATGGTTCAGATATTCGACCGGGCGCGAGCCGTATTGCGCGGAAATGTCCGAGACTTCCTTCTGCGTTTCGGCAACGTGGATGACGACCGGCGCATTTAATCTGTCGGCGAGATTTTTTATCGCTCTTAAATGGTCGGTCGTTAGAGTATACGGCGCGTGCGGCGCGAGCGCGGGAACGATCAACGAATGATTTTTCCATTTGTTTATGTATCTTTCGCTATAGCGCATCGCTTCTTCGGGCGTTTTGTTGTCGGCGACGGGAAATTGAATAATCGTTTCGCCCAAAACGCCGCGCACGCCCGCTTTCGCGGTTTCGTCGGCAATGGCGTCTTCAAAATAATACATATCGCAGTAAGTCGTCGTGCCGCCGCGAATCATCTCCGCCAGCCCGAGCCTTGTGCCGGCGCGCACGAAAGCTTCCGTGACGTTTTTCGCTTCGGCGGGAAAAATGTACTTCGTCAGCCATTCGTTTAAATCCAAATCGTCGGAAATGCCGCGAAAAAGCACCATCGGAACGTGCGTGTGCGTGTTGATTAAACCGGGAATGATGACTTTGCCGTTGGCGTTTACGGTTTGGCGCGCGCGCAGGTTTCTGGTCACGGCGGCGCGTTTGCCGACCAGCGCGATTTCGCCGTTACGCACGACGATCGCGCCGTCTTCAATCACGCGGCGCTCGGCGTCCATCGTGACGACCGTGCCGCCGACGATTAATAAATCGGCATTCCAGTTCGGAACGTTTTTCTCGGGTAACGGTTTTCTCTGGGCAAAGACTGCTGACAGCGGAAGGATTAAAAGAATCGAACAAAAAACAAGCAGTAAAATTTTCAACTTTTCCATAGCTGAATTTACAACATTTTCGAGCCAAAACGCAAAGGAAAGTCTCGCCGCCGGAACTCCAGGAACACAAAGAAAATTCAGACCGGATGAACCGCGATTGCGAGGATAGAATTAATTTTTTGTTCGTGCGTTTTCGCGTTTGTTCGCGGCTGATTTTTCCCGGCGTCTTCGCGGCTGAACTCACTTCAAAAATTTTGTGTCGAAGGCGCGCGGCAAAAGTTCTTTCATCTGCACGGTTTCGATTTTGTCGTGCAGGTTGGAGAAAGTTACGGGAACGTCGCCGCAGAATTCCCAGATGATTTGACGGCAGACGCCGCACGGCGGCGTCAGTTCCTGCGTATCGGCGACGACGGAGATGTTCGTAAATTCTTTTTCGCCTTCGGAGACGGCTTTCCAAATCGCGACGCGTTCGGCGCAGACCGTCAGACCGTAGCTTGCCGATTCGACGTTGCAGCCGGTATAAATTTTCCCGCTTTTCGTTCTGACCGCCGCGCCGACCTTGAAATTTGAAAACGGCGCATAAGCTCTCTCGCGCACGTCGCGCGCGGCTTTGACTAATTTTTGTAAATCTTCACTCATAAAATAAACTTATCACAGAGAACCGGCAGCAGGCAGAAGACGGAAGACAGTTTCAGAGCTGAGATTTCAAGATTGAATCTGAACAATTTCAAGATTGAATCTGAACATTTGTCTGCCTTTCGTCTCCGGCGCCACTCGCTATTTCGCGGCTAAATTTTCTTCGCGTCTTAATTTCTCGCGCACCAGCCCGCACAATAACTCGACGCTGATGTCGGTTTGGCTGCCTTCGGGAATAATCACGTCGGCGTGGCGCTTCGAAGGCTCGACGAACTCGTAATGCATCGGGCGAATCGTGTGTTCGTACTGCCAGAGCGTCTGCTCGAACGAGCGCCCGCGCTGCTCGATATCGCGCCGCAGCCGGCGCATCAGGCGCACGTCGCTCGGCGTATCGACAAAAACGCGCACGTCCAGCAAATCCAGCACGCGCGCTTCGGCGAAAATCAAAATGCCTTCGAGAATGACGACCGGCTTCGGGTCTATATGTTCGGTTTCGTCTTTGCGCGTGTGCGTCACGAAATCGTAAACCGGCATCTCGATCGGCTGCCCGTTTTTCAGGCGCTTCAGATGATGGACGATCATCTCGCTGTCAATCGAATCGGGATGGTCGAAATTCGCCTGCCGCCGCTCGTCGAGCGGCATATCGCCGAGATTTCGATAATACGAGTCCTGTTCGACCAGCACGACATTTCCGCGCCCGACCGCGTCGAGAATCTTTCGCGCAATCGTCGTTTTGCCTGAACCTGTTCCGCCGCAAATTCCGATAATCATTAATTTTCGACCTTTGATTTCTGACCCTCGATTTTCGTCTCCGACCCCGGACGCTTTTTCAAAGCTCAAAGGTCAAACGCTCTAAGGTCAAGTGATTTTTGGGATAATTCTTCTTAAAAGCTCTTTAAAAATTGCCGCTACGCGCCCGCCCGTTTCCATCACTTCTTCGTGATGAATAATGTCGTCGCTCATTCCGGCGGCGAGATTTGTAATGCAGGAAATTCCCAAAACTTTCATTTCCTGATGCCGCGCCGCAATCGCTTCCGGCACGGTGGACATCCCGACGGCGTCCGCGCCCAAAAGCCGTATCATCCGAATCTCCGCCGGAGTTTCGTAACAAGGTCCCGACAAACCGCAGTAAACGCCGCGCCGCAAAAGCTGTCGAGGCTCTTTGTCAATTCCCTTCCCAACCCTCTCCAGCGCCATCTTTTTCGCTTCGGCGGTCGCAATTTCCTGATATTCGATGTCGTAAACATTCGTCATATCGGGAAATCGCACGCCGAAGCGCGCGTCGTTGGCGCCGCGCAGCGGATTCGTGCCCATAAAATTAATATGGTCGCGAATCAGCATCAAACCGCCCGGCTTCATACTCGTGCGCACGCTGCCCGCCGCATTCGTCAAAATCAGCTTTTTGATTCCGAGCAAGCCGAAGGTACGCACCGGCAAAATAACCTGCTGCATATCGTAGCCTTCATAATAATGAAAACGCCCCTGCTGAACGGCGACCGAGACGCCTTCGACTTCGCCCAAAACCAACTGCCCGGCGTGACCTTCAACCGTCGATTTCTGAAAATTCGGAATTTCCTCATAAGAAATCCTGACCGCATTCTCCAAATCTTCGGCAAACGCGCCCAGCCCGCTGCCCAAAACAATCGCGACTTTTATTTCCCTGTCATATTTCGAGCGGATAAAATCTGCCGCTTCCTGCGCTTTCTCGTAGCTCATAAAGAATTTTATTTTTACACAAAGATTAACTTTGAGTAAATTTACATTTGTTTTATTTGGAAAGTGATACTGAATACAGTATCATATTATTTATCTTGCAGTTTGTTATTGAAATAAATAAATATATATATGAATAGCATTAGAGAAAGATAAAATGAATAAAATTGTATTGCTTGAAGAAGCAATTCAAGTGTTGAGCAAAAACGAAAAGCAAATTCGTTTTTCTCGACTTGTAGCAACTTGCAAAAGGGAAAAGGCAGTAACGCCAAACCTTATCAGGTTCAACAGGTTCTTCGCGCTTTGCGTAAATTAAAAGAGCTTGAAGAAGATAAGAAAGATGAACAAGACGACTAAGAAACAAGTCAAGAAAATAAAAAAGGAAAGTTTGCCGAAGGTCGAGCAATATCTTTACACGGTCGGCTGGTCTGAAGAAGACGAATCGTTTGTCTCCCGCGTAGCTGAGTTTCCCTCTTTAGCCGCACACGGCGAAACGCAGGAAGAAGCTTTAAAGGAAATTAAGACGGTCGTCGAATTTGTCTTGAAAGATTTAACCGAATCGAACGAGCAGATTCCCGAACCTTTCGGCAAGCGTTCTTTTAGCGGAAAATTGGTTTTGCGAATGCCCGAATATATGCATCGCCAACTCGCGCTCGAAGCAATGCAGCAAGGCATCTCGCTTAATCAATTATTAAATTTGAAACTGGAAGCAAGCCGTTAAGCCTTCTTCCCTTTTTATTTCTCTTTTCGATAAGGAATTCCGAGCGCTTTCGGCGCGCGCGATAAGCCGATAAAGCCGGCGAGCACGATAATCGTCAGCACATACGGAATCATCTGTATAAACTGCACGGGGATGTCTTCGCCCGAAGGCAGTTTATAGACGCCCTGAATCTGAATCGTCAGCGCTTCGGTAAAGCCGAAAAACAGGCACGCGACGAGCACCGGAACGGGTCGCCATTTCGCCAGAATCAGCGCCGCCAGCGCGATGAATCCGCGTCCAGCCGTCATATTGCGCGTAAAAAGCGACGATTGCCCGATGGAAAGATACGCGCCGCCCGCCGCCGCCAGAACGCCGGAAATAATGACGGCGATATAGCGCAGCCGAATGACGTTGACGCCCGCCGCATCTGCCGCCGCCGGATTTTCGCCCGTGGCGCGCAAACGCAGACCGAAAGGCGTTTTATACAGCACATACCAGCAGACCGGAACCAGCGCGAAAGCCAGAATCGAGGCGATGGAAAGGCGGTTGAAAAATTCGGGCAAAAGATTTTCCTTCGCAATCTGCTGCGTCGAACCGGCGGAATCGTAAATCGCGCCGCTCAAAAGCGCGGGCAGTCCGAACATCAGAAAATTTATCGCCATCCCGCTGACCACCTGGTCGGCTTCAAATTTGATGGTCGCAATCGCGTAAATCAAAGCCAGCGCCGCGCCCGCCGCCATTCCGCACAGCAAGCCGAGATAAGGATTGCCCAGCTCGTAGGTGGCAATCGCCGCCGCGAACGCGCCAGCCAGCATCAAGCCTTCGAGCGCGATGTTGATAACGCCGGCGCGTTCGGAAAAAAGTCCGCCGAGCGCGGCAAAAATCAAAGGCGTGGCAAGGCGTATCGCCGAAAAAAGCATCGCCAGGGTAAATAACTCAGTCATAATTTAACGTTTCTTTGAATACATTTGCAGACAGGCTACAAACAGAATAATAATTGCCTGTAAAACCCAGCCGATATCTTTGGAAACTCTCGGCGTAAAGGCGTCGACGAAAATTTCGCCGCGCTGCAAAACCGCAAAAAACAAAGCGGCGACCAGAACTCCGAACGGATGATTTCTGCCCAGCAGCGCCACCGCGATTCCCAAAAACCCGACTTCGCCCGAAAAACCGTCGTAGTAACGATGCCGGTAACCGAGAACTTCGCCGACGGCGACCATACCGGCGAGCGCGCCCGAAATCGTCATCGCAATAATAATCTGCTTTTGCGGCGAGATGCCGCCGTATTCCGCCGCCGTCGGATTGGCGCCGACCGCGCGCAGCTCGTAGCCCCATTTGGTTTTCCATAGAAAAACGTAGACGAGAAAGCACATCAAAATCGCCAGGATAAAGGCGATGCTGAGCGGTACGTCTTTCGGAATAAACGGCAAAAATTGATTGAGTTGCGGGATATATGCGCCCTGCCCGATTTCGGCGGTTTGCAGAAGCGGGTCGCCCGGAATCTTGTAGTGATACTGCGTCAAATAACTGACCAGAGCGATGGCGATAAAATTCAGCATAATCGTGTTGATGACTTCGTGCGAGCCGAATTTCGCCTTCAAAATGCCCGGAATCGCGCCCCAGATTCCGCCGACGACCATCGCCGTCAGAATGCAAAGCGGAACGAGCAAAACGGCGGGCAGACTCATCCACGACCAATCTTCCTTTTTGCCGAAAACATCGACGACCGCGCCGCCGAATTTGATGCCGACCCAGGCGGTCGCAAAAGCCGCCACGTAAAGCTGACCTTCCGCGCCGATATTCAAAAGCCCGCAGCGAAAGGCGACCGCCACCGCCAAGCCCGTAAAAATCAAAGGCGTCGCGTAAAAAAGCGTGTAGCCGACGTCTTTTGCCGAGCCGAAAGAGTTGGCAAGCAGCAGGCGATAAGCTTCGAAAGGATTGTCGCCAATCAGCAGAATCACGATTCCGCCGACCACAAATGCCGCTAAAACCGCAATTAACGGAGATAAAATTTCACGAAAGATTTTCATTCCAGATTATTTCGCCATTTTTGATGAATTTTGCAGATTAAACCTGCTAACTATAACCTTTTCAAAACAAATATGTCACATAAAAAGCGGCAAATTTTTAAATTTTAGCGGCGAAAAATTTTTGTCCGGAGACTTGACAATAAGACACTCAGGTTTTATTATTACTATAGACTAAGCAAATAAAACTTTAACCGTTTGTTTGGTCTAAATAATGCACAAAGAAATTTTTGATGGAGGAAAATTACAATGAGCATTGTCAAGTATGACCCTTTTCGTGATTTACGCAGTTTGCAGGATGAAGTGAATCGTTTATTTTCGATGAGTTTTCCGCGCGGCGGCGCTGCCGGCGGGCAGGATGAAGTGATGCGCGGCGCCTGGACGCCGAGCGTAGACATCTACGAAGGCAAAGACGAAATCGTGCTCGAAGCCGAGCTGCCGGGAATGAAACCGGAAGACGTCGATGTTTCGATTGAAAACAACATCATCACGATTCGCGGCGAGCGCCGGTTCGAGAAAAAGGACGAATCGGACAATTATCATCGCGTCGAGCGCAGCTACGGCTCGTTCACGCGCTCGTTTACGCTGCCGCGCAACGTCGTCGGCGACCAGGCGAAAGCCGATTTTACAAACGGCGTTCTGCACGTCAGCCTGCCGAAGCGCGAAGAGGAAAAAGCCCGCAAAATTCAGATTTCGGGCGCGTCGTCAAACGAGTCGCGGACGATTGAAACGAATGCGACCGAGACGCAGAAACAAGCTAACACGGCTAATGCCTAATTTTTAAACGCGCAGCACGCAACGATGAATGATGAATGGCAATTTCCGCGTTCATCATTCATCGTTCATCATTTTATTAATCGTTTATCATTTTTAAGTTATGAGATTTGACAGATATACAATTCGCGGACAGGAAGCGATTCAGGAAGCCATCGGAGTCGCCGAAAAAAATCAGAACCAGCAGGTCGAGCCGGAACATCTGCTCGCGGCGATGCTCGAGCAGAAAGAAGGAACTTTGC
>DASVRL010000269.1:0-7825 GCA_036388635.1 Pyrinomonadaceae bacterium | reverse complement strand
AGTCCTGCCGCCGCGCCGGCGCCCGCGCCGACCAGAGCGCCTTTAGCGATGTTACGCCCGCCGTAACGAAGCTGCGCGCTCCAGATTTTTTCGATTTCATCGCGTCTGAAACTTGTCTCCGCTGCGCCCGGATTTTTCTTTTCGACGACCTGAACTTTTATTTCGTCCGCCGCAGCGGTTTTGAGAAATCCGAATTTCGTGCCGCCGCTTTTTGTTTTGACGGCGATTTCACGGTCTAAATAATTGCCGAGCGAGTTCCAGTCGTTTGTTGGCGAAGTCTGCGCCGGGCAAACTTGAACGGAAAGCAAAACCACCGCCGTCAGCAAATAAAATGCGATAAATCTTTTCATATAACCTCCGAAAAAAATAAATTAATAAAGCAAAATAAGAGTAACCGCGCGAGCTTCGGCAAGGTCTTCGGATTGTGACGGTTTTTCGATTGTCACAAACGAGTTGTGATAAAATTTAGCCGATGCCAGTCAGTCTCAAAACATCAATTCTCGATTTTCCGAATTACGAAGCAGTGAATTTAACTTCAGCCGCGGCGCGGAAACTCGCGCTGGCGGTTGCCGGAACGGCGAATAAACACGACGCTTCGGAAGCGACCGCGGAAGATTTGCTCAACTATCTGCCGATGCGCTACGAAGACCGCTCGAACCTGATTCAGATTGACGATTTACACGACGGTTTGGAGGCTTCGCTCGATTTATACGTACGGGTGGCGGGCGGTTTTCAGGTCGGGAAAAATCGGGGACCGAAAGCGCCGCCGCTTTTTATTTTCGAAATCACGGCGAGCGACGCCGAACGCACGCGCAAGCCGGTCGTCGTCTGGTGGTTCGTTTCCGGCAAAGGCGCGTTTCGCATCGTCAATTACTGGAAAGAGCGTTTTGCGCGCGGCACGCGCTTTGTCGCCTACGGCAGATGGGAATGGGACGCGCGCAAAAATACGTTTGCCCTGCGATTAAATAAACCGGACGAGCTGGAAATTCTGCCGAGCGAAGTCGATTACGACAGCTTCGGATTATTGGGCAGTTTAGGTTTGGAAGAAACGGGCGAAGACCAAAAACCGAAGACCGAAGACCAAAGCGATGAAATCGCGCTCGATGATTCCAACGAATTTCCGATGATTCACACGGCGCGGCGTGTGCCGGTTTATCGCAAGCTCGGAACTTTTCAAACCAAGCGGCTGCGCGAAGTCGTTTTCGCCGTTTTGCAGAATCTCGACGAAAGCTCTTTTCAGGAAAATCTGCCGCCGGAGCTGGTCGAGCGGCAAAAGCTCATCTCGCGTTTCCGGGCGATTCAGGAAATTCATTTTCCGCCGGAAAATTCGAGTTTAGTGGAATACGCCGCGGCGCGCAGCAAAGCTCACCTGCGCCTTATTTTCGAGGAATTTTTCTGGGTTTCTTTTGCCCTGCAATTAAAGCGCGGCGAGCGCGCCAAAGACCCGAAAGGCGCGATTATCGAGCTGAGCGAAACGATTCGGGAAAGGCTCAGAGCCGTTTTGCCGTTCACTTTGACGGGCGCGCAGGAAAGAGTCGTCGAGAGAATTTTCGCCGATATGACCTCGGATTCGCCGATGAATCGGCTCGTGCAGGGCGATGTCGGCAGCGGAAAAACAATCGTCGCGCTGCTGGCGATGCTCGCGGCGATGGAAAACGGTTATCAAACCGCTCTGATGGCGCCGACCGAAATCCTGGCGGAACAGCACGCGCGAAATTTCAAACGACTTTTAGCCGACACGCATTTTACGACCGAGCTTTTAATCGGCAGCCTGCGCGCGGCGGAAAAGCGCAAAGTCCAGCAGATGATTGCCGAAGGCGAAATCAACGCCGTTATCGGCACGCACGCGATTATTCAGGACGCGGTCGCGTTTCAAAAATTGGGTTTAGCCGTGATCGACGAGCAGCATCGTTTCGGCGTTTTGCAGCGCGCGGAATTGCGCGCGCGCGGCTACAGTCCGGATATTCTGGTGATGACCGCGACGCCGATTCCGCGTAGCTTGGCGATGACGGTTTACGGCGATTTGGACGTTTCGGTGATTGACGAGCTGCCGCCCGGACGGACGCCGATAAAAACGGTCGTCGTCGGCGAAGACAAGCGCGACGGCGTGTACAAAGGAATTGTCAGGGAAATCGAACTCGGGCGACAGGTTTACGTCGTTTACCCGCTCGTCGAAGAATCGGAAAAGATGGATTTAAAGGCGGCGACGGCGATGTTTGAAGAACTGCGCGACAAGGTTTTTCCGCAATACAAAATCGGTCTGCTGCACGGCAAAATGAAAGCGGGCGAAAAGGAAGCCGTGATGCAGAGCTTTACCGAGGGCGACATTCAGATTCTCGTCTCGACGACCGTCATCGAAGTCGGCGTCGATGTGCCGAACGCGAGCCTGATGATTATCGAACACGCCGAGCGTTTCGGTCTGTCGCAGCTTCACCAGCTGCGCGGGCGCGTCGGGCGCGGCGCCGAGCAAAGCTACTGCGTGCTTTTGACGAACGACAAAAAAACTGCGGTCGCCAAAGAGCGTCTGGGCATTATGGAAGAAACGACCGACGGCTTTCGCATTGCGGAAAAGGATTTGGAGCTGCGCGGGCAGGGCGAGATTTTAGGCACGCGGCAGTCGGGCGTTCAGACGTTTCGCATCGGCAATATCATCCGCGATTTGGAGATTCTGGAAACGGCGCGCAAGGAAGCCGAATTTTATCTGACGACGAAGCGTTTTACGCAGGAAACTTCAAAATTAATCGAGCTCGCCAAATCGGACGCGCGATTTAAACTGGCGGGAATCGGTTGATAAAAAACAACGCGGAATGATGAAGACGGAAGGCGGAAAAAAGAATTCACTCGCTCACTCGGTTTCGCGTTCATCTTTTCGCTTTATCCGCCTTTTCCTACCTAAACGGGTGGTTTCATTTTCCTTTCATTGTGTTACTTATATCTTGTCTGAAATGTTTCGGAAGCAAAATTAAATTTAAAAAAGTATTTTTTTGTAAAGAGTGATGAAAAGCATTGAATTTTTCCTTCTAAATCGTTTATATTCGTCTTTAACAGTTTCTCTAAAACATTTATAAACTGAGAGAATCTTAATTGATTGTAAGTGGACGGATTGAATTTTCTCTTAAATTCCCAATTTTAGTTCGGCAATTTGCAATCGGCTGGTAATAAAAACTAGCGTGCGAAATTTTGGCTGTTCCTCCTGAGCCGAACTCGCGCCAATCTTTTGAAAGAGGAAAATACATGGAAAACCGACGACACACCGGAACACCACCGGCAACATCTTTTAATCAAAACCGCCCCTACAGAAAACAGGAAGACCGAAACTACGGCGAGCGGAAATTTCAGCCACGCAACGACAGGTTTCAGTCACGCGACAATAACACGCGCGATAATAACACGCGCGACAATAACAGCCGCTTTCAGCCGCGCGACGATCGATTTCGCGGCAAAGACGACCGTTTTCCGCCACGGGAAAACAGGTTTCGCAGCGGCGGTACGGGCACCGGCACCGGCACCGGCACGAGTAATGACCGCGACCGTGATCGCTCCAACGAGCGATTTCCGCGTCGCGACGATAGATTTCAGGGCAGAAACGACCGCTTTCCGCCGCGCAAGAATTTTATTCCGCGCGGCAAGCCGGTTGAGCCCTGGAAACAGTTTGACAAGCCCAAAGTTTATGACGAGATGCAGGTAACAGACGGAAAACACAGAGGAAAATTCTTGACCAGCACGGCATCGCCGAAAGTGCGCCCGACGGCGCGCCGCATTCGCGAAGTTATGTTCAGATTGATTTTCCGACGCGTTCGCGCCGGACGTTTTCTCGACCTCTGCGCCGGTTCGGGCGCGGTCGGCATCGAAGCGATTTCACGCGGCGCGCTGATTAGCACGTTCGTCGAGCGCTCGGGCAAAATGTGCAGCTTTATCAAGAAAAATCTCGAAGCCTGCGGCATTAAAGAAGGACACGGCGAGGTTTGCGAGCTGGAAGTCGTGCCTTTTTTGAAAAAAATGCAGAAACGCCGCCGCTTTTGGGACGTGGTTTATTTCGACCCGCCGTATGACACCAACTACGACGAAGTTCTGGACTATCTGAAACGCGGCGTCGCCATCAAGCCCGGCGGTCTGCTGCTCATCGAACATCACGCCGAGATGTTTTTCCCGGAAAAAATCGGCGTCCTGAAACGCTGGCGCGTCATCACGCAGGGCGACACGGCTTTGAGTTTTTACGAAAGAAAAGGCTAGGCGATTTTCGATGGCGATTTGAAAAACAATCTTCGGTTTTGCGTCTTTGGTCTTAGTTAAAGAATCAGGCTCAAGATTGGGCAAAAGAAAATCGAAGACCGAAAGCCGAAGACCGTTTTCACAATCGCCGATCGGCAATCTAAAATCGAAAATCTCTTATGCGCATCATTGCCGGAAAATATCGAAGGCGGGTCTTAAAAAGCCCGCCTTCTTTGCAGACGCGTCCGACCTCCGACCGCCTGCGCGAAGCTCTTTTTAACGTTCTCGCGCCGCAGATTGACGACGAAACGCGGTTTTTGGATTTGTGTTCGGGCACGGGCGCCATCGGCATCGAAGCGCTTTCGCGCGGCGCGCGGCACGTGACTTTTGTCGATAAATCGCGCAAATCCTGCGGGCTTATCGAAGAAAATCTCGACCTGCTGGAAATTCCCGAAGCGGAGACGGAAGTCGTGCAAAGCGACTCCGAAGAGTTTCTGCGAAAAACGAAACAGATGTTCGACATCGTTTATTACGACCCGCCGTATCAAACCGAGTATCGCGATGTGTTGTATCTTTTCGGCGAGCCGGACGCCAAGCTGCTTGCCGAAAACGGAATATTGATTGCCGAGCATCACAACAAAAATAATCTTCCCGACCTGATTGGCGAGCTGCGCCGCTGGCGAATCTTAAGACAGGGCGATTCGAGCTTAAGCTTTTACGAGCGCAGCTAAACCGGCAAATAACTTTCCTATTTTTTCAATCAGCAGAAAATTCGTGTAATCTGTTATTTTATTTTCGCTTATGAAACCTCTGCTGGTCTGGCTTATCCTGTGCGTCATCTGGGGCACGACCTGGATTTTTATCAAACGCGGGCTTGACGATTTGCCGCCGGTAAGCTTTGCCGCGATAAGATTTATGGTTGCCTGCCTGCTGATTTTGCCGGCGCTTTGGTGGCAGAAAATTTCGTTTCCGAAAGGTCGCGCGGCGTGGACTATAATTTTTATAACCGGGTTTTTGCAGTTTTTCTTTAATTACGGTTTGCTGTTCTGGGGCGAGCAGCACATCACTTCCGGTCTGGCGGCGGTTTTGCAGGCGACGATTCCGGCTTTCGGCTTGATTCTGGCGCGAATTTACGTCGGCGAATCGATTACGGGTTTGAAAATCGTCTCGATTCTGCTCGGACTATTGGGCATTTCCGTGATTTTCAGAGAGCAGTTAACGCTGAACGGGCAGATGGCTTTTCTGGGCAGTCTGGCGGTGGTCGTCGGCGCGTTCGGCGCGTCATACGCGAGCGTTTTGACGAAGGCGAAAGGACAAAAACTGCATCCGGCGAGTATGGTTTTCGGGCAGATGCTCGTCGGTCACATTCCGCTCTGGTTTGTGGGCTTAAGCGCCGAAGGCAGTCCGCTTGAATTTCATTGGACGTGGAAAGCGGCGGTTTGCGTTTTGTATCTGGCGATTATGGGTTCCATCGTCGCTTTTTGGCTTTATTACTGGCTTCTGACTAAAATTGATGTCACGCGGGCGATGATGATTGCGTTCGTCACGCCGCTGGTCGCGGTGATTATCGGCGGATTTTTCGGCGAGAAATTAGGACTGCAAACCTTGCTCGGCGGTCTTCTGATTTTGTTGAGCGTTTTTCTGATTGTCGTCCGCCCGATTTTGAATCACAGAAACTCGGTCGCTAAACAGCGTTTATAAATTTATGTTTTTTCGTTTCACGACAGCCGGAGAATCGCACGGCAAAGCATTGGTCGCGATTGTCGAAGGATTGCCCGCGGGTCTGGAAATCGACATCGAGAAAATCAATCGAGAGCTTTGGCGTCGCCAGCAGGGTTACGGGCGCGGCGGGCGGCAAAAAATCGAAAGCGACAGAATCGAGATTCTTTCCGGCGTTCGCCACGGAAAAACGCTCGGCTCGCCCGTCGCGCTGGTCATTGAAAACCGCGATTTCGTTCACTGGACGGAAGTTATGTCGGCGGAAAAGCCGGAAAACGAGCCGAAAAATCCGCGTTTGGTAAAACGCCCGCGTCCCGGTCACGCCGATCTGGCGGGCGGGCAGAAATTTCAAGCCAGAGATTTGCGCGACGTTCTGGAACGCGCTTCGGCGCGGGAAACCGCCGCGCGCGTCGCCTGCGGAGCAATCGCCAAACAACTGCTCGAACAATTCGAAATCGAAATCCGCTCGCACGTCGTCAAACTCGGCAGCGTTCCCGAAAAACCTCTGGAAAAAAAATGGGCGGAAATCTGCGCGATCGAAAAAGATTCGGTTTTGAACTGTGCCGACGCCGACGCCGAAAAAGCGATGATCGAATTGATTGACAAAGCGAAGGCGGACGGCGACACTCTGGGCGGCATTTTTGAAGTCGTGGCAAAATCGGTCGTCGTCGGTTTGGGCTCGCACACGAGCTGGTCGGAAAAGCTCGACGGGCGAATCGCGCAGGCGTTTATGTCGATTCAAGCCGTCAAGGCGGTCGAAATCGGCGAAGGCGTCGAAAACGCCAATCGTTTCGGCTCGGCGGTACACGACGAAATCGGATACGACGAAGTCTCAAAAATTTTCACGCGCCCGACCAATCGCGCGGGCGGGCTGGAAGGCGGCATCACGAACGGCGAAGAATTGCGCGCGCGCGGTTATCTGAAACCGATTTCGACTTTGCGAAAGGCTCTGAAATCGGTCGATATAGAGTCGAAACAAGAAGAATTGGCGGCATTTGAGCGCTCGGACATTACCGCAGTTCCGGCGGCGGGCGTCATCGGCGAGTCGATGCTGGCGATTGTTTTGGCAAACGCGATGCGCGAAAAATTCGGCGGCGATTCGATGGAAGAAATGCGCCGGAATTTTGAAAATTATAAAAAAGCTTTACAAAATTACTAAATTCGTCAAAAATAGATAACCGGAGACTCGCGTCTTGGCAGCAAGCCGCGAAAGCTCCAGTCCGGTCCGGTTCTCCCGAACCCGAACTCTCTCCGAACCAATTTCAAGAAGGAAAAATTTAACCGATGAATGTGTCTTTAAAGGCAAAATTGTGCTTTTTTATTTTGTCCGTCGTCTTTTTGAACGGCGCGCTGGTTTCGGACATTTCGGCGCAGCGAGGAGTTTACACGGCTTCGGTAAACGCAAGAGTTTCCGGCAGCAACGCGGACGCCGACGAGCGGGAAATTTTTGACCTTATCAACCGGGAAAGAGGCAAAAAAGGCTTGGGCGAATTAAACTGGGATTCGAATCTTTCGCGGCTGGCGCGCGCCTATTCGCAAAAAATGGCGCGCGAAAACTTTTTCAGCCATTACGACGGCGACGGCGGCTCGGTCGAAACCCGCGCCAAAGATATGCGCATCAAAAACTGGAGCAAAATCGGCGAAAATCTTTTCTTTTGCGAAGGCTACGATAAACCGAATCTGATGGCGGTGCGCGGCTGGATGCAGTCGCCCACGCACCGCGAAAACATTCTCGACCCCGATTATACTGATTCGGGCATCGGCATTGCCTTCACCGGCGGCGGCAGAATTTACGTCACGCAGGTTTTTATCGAGCGATAGTTGTAAAATTCGAAAATCGAAATGCAAAGCTCCGATTGAAAGACGTAATTTCAATCGGAGCTTTGCATTTCGA
>DASVRL010000268.1:0-15439 GCA_036388635.1 Pyrinomonadaceae bacterium | reverse complement strand
GCGACCGCTCGGAGCCGTATGTCGAGCAGGAAGAAGAAAATTCGGTCGCCGCGCAGAAACCTCTGGCGCAGACCGCCGATTTCGACTGCCCGTTCTGCGCGGCGGTCAACGAGCCGCAATCGTTCGTCTGCCCGTCGTGCCAGGCGGTTCTAACGCTTTCGGATTTGGAAATGCTGCTCTCAAACAGCCAAGCCGACCGCAACCGGCTGGCGGAAGCGATTGAAGGAATGGAAAGCGAAATGGCATACCGCCCGTTTAGCGCCGACGAATTGACGGCGCTCGGCATCGCTCATTTGAACGCGAAAAACCTGCGCCAGGGCTACACTTACCTGCAGCAAGCCTCGCAGATGAATCAAAACAACGTCGTTCTGGGCGGTCAGGTCAACGCGTTGGCGATTCGTCTGGACGAAATCGAGCAGCACGAAAGCAAAACGCAGGAAGCAAAAAGCTGCACGATTCTGGTCGTGGACGACAGCCCGACCGTTCGCAAGCTGATTTCCGGCAAGCTCGAAAAAAGCGGTCACACGGTCGTGCTGGCAGTAGACGGAATGGACGCGCTGGCGAAAATCAACGAGACCGTTCCCGATTTGGTTTTGCTCGATATCACGATGCCGCGAATGGACGGATACCAGGTTTGCAAGCTCATCCGCAACAACAATTTAACGAAAGACATCCCGGTCGTGATGATTTCCGGCAAAGACGGCTTTTTCGATAAAGTTCGCGGGCGGATGGCTGGCTCGACCGGCTACATTACGAAGCCTTTCGGACCCGATACGCTGATGCGGACGATTGACGCTTATTTGAATTAAAGTAAAAAGCTTAAAAGGCAAAAGTAAAAAGGCAAAAGGCAAAAATGAGAAAAGAAAAATAAATCTGAGCAGATAACCTTTTACTTTTTACTTTTTACTTCTTTTTTTATGCAGGATTTCAAGCCCGAAAATTTGGCTGACATTGATTTTTCCTCGCTGCTGGACTTGTTGCCGGAAGGCGACTCGATATTTCTCGCCGGAAAACCTGCGCAGGCTTACGGCGAGAAATACGTCGTTTTCGCGCTCGACGAAGAATTTTACGCCGTTCATTCAAATCTGGTCGCCGAAGTTTTAAGTCCTCTGCCGGTGACGCCTCTGCCCGGCGTTCCCGAATGGCTTTCGGGCGTCGCCAATTTGCGCGGCGAGATAATCTCGGTCGTCGATTTGCGAAAATTCTGGAATAGGAAATCAGATTCCAGCGCTTCACCTCAGAAAAACAAGCTCATCGTTCTCTGCTCCGCTAAAGACGATACGAAGATTGCATTTGTCATCGACCGCCTGAGCGAAATCGTCACCCTCGCGCCGCAGGACATTAAATTTTCCGCCGCCGATTTTGAAAATTCCTTTCCGACCCTGTTCGGAAAAGCGGCTCATAAATCCAGCACTCTGCTTTTATTCGACGCGGAAAATCTTCTCTCATCGCTCAGCCTCAGCGAGCTTCAATCCTATTGACCGGAAAGAAAAATATGGCAAAAACTTCCGCAAATTCCCTGCTCAATTCCTTGAAAGGGAAAATCTGGCTCGCCAGTGTCGGGCTGGCTTTTTTTATTTGCATCTTCGGCTTGATTTCCTATCTGATTATTTCGTTTTTGACTAACGACACGCTTTACGCCGTCTTTATCCCGTTTGTCTTCGTCGCTTTTTCGGTCGTCATCTTCGGCTGGTGGCTGGCGGGCGAAGTGGTCGGTCCGGTGGAAAAAGTTTCGCTGCTGGCAAAAAGTCTGGAACGCGGTGTTTCCGCCGGCTTGCCGAAAACTTCCGGCTCGACCGAAACCGACGAGCTTTTGGAAACCTTGCAGCGCATCAGCCAGCAGGTGCAAAAACTCGTCACCTCGATGGACGAGGCGGCAAACGGCAGGCTCGAAGCCGCTTTCGCCTCAAATCCGAGTTCCGACCGCATCAGCCTGACTTTCCAGAAGCTGCTCGCCAAGGTCGCCGAATCTATTCACGCCAAACAGGATTTGGAAAAACTGGAGATGGCGGTCAGGCAGCTTTCCGGCGAAATCGCGGGCGTCAAATCCGGCAATCTCGACGCCGAAATAAACTCCGATTTTAAAGAAACCAAAGAGCTTTCGGCGACGATAAAATTTCTTATCGAGAATTTGAGCGAAATCGCCGCGCTGGTTAAAAACAATTCTTTCAGCTCGCATCAGGCGGTCGTCGAATTGCGAAAAATGATTCAGGAATTGATTCAGCAGGACGAAACCCGCGTGCAGGAAATGACTCAGGCTTCGGTGTCGCTGAAAAAAGTTCCGCAGATTGTCCAGAAAATTTCCGAAGAGCTTTCCGGCTCGGCGCAAACCGCCAATCATTCCATCGAAAAAGCGCGTCACGGAACAAAGACGGCGCAGCAAAATCTGAATGCCGTCAGCGGCTTGCGCAAACAAATTCAGGAAGCCATCAATCGCATCCAGCGCCTGAACGAACGCTCGCAGGAAATCAACAAAATCGCGAAAACGATTGAAGATTTGGCGCAGCGAACGAGTCTGGTCGCCTTAAACGCTTCGATTCAGGCAACGGAACTCGGCGAAAAAGGTCACGGTTTTGCGGTCGTCGCCGAAGAAGTCGAGCGATTGGCGGAACGCGCGGGCAATACAAATAAACATATCTCGACGCTGAATCAGGCGATTCAGACGGAAATCGGCGAGGTCGCCCGTTCGCTGGAAATGACCGTCGGCGAGACGGCGAATCTTTCGAAATACGCGATTGAAACCGGCAACGCGCTCGGCGAGATGGAACGCTACATCGCCACGGTTTTGAATTTGCAGAACAAAGTGATGTCTTACACGCACGAGCAGACGGACGAAACGGAAAAGGCTTTCGAGGTGTTTATCGCAGGCATTTCGGAAACGGAAAACGCGGCGGCGAATCTGAAGGAATCCGCCGCAAAGCTGACGAAACTGGCTGACGCCATGGAAGAATTGCAGGAGGCGGTCGCGCCGCTCAAGCTGCCGAGCGGCGACGCTGAAGAAGAACGCGAAGCCGCGCCGAATTCGTTTGCCAATTCAAACTTTCCCGCCGCTTTCGAAGAAGAAGTTTCCGCGTAAAAATTCCCGGAGCAAATCAAATGACGCAAAAATCCATCGTGCAAAACCTTCTAATCAAAATTTCGTCGATTCTTTCGGTCGTTTTCCTGCTGCTCGGCTTGGTTTTTATGATTGCCGATTATTTCGGCGCGGAATCGAACACTCTGGTCAGCCTGCTGGTGATGTCGCTCGCCGTCGGGCTGGCGATTTTTTCGATTGCGGCGACGAATTTTTCGATGTTTAAGCTGAACGGCGAGATTAAAGAATCGGCTTTTGTCGCCAGCCAGCTGGCGCAGGGCGAAATTTACTTTGATTTGGACGAGGACGAAGAATCAAGCGAGATGAAAACCGCGCTCAAACAAATCGCCGACAATCTGGCGGAAAAAACCGCCGTCGCCGACCGTATGGCGACGGGCGATTTGTCGGCAAACGTCGTTCCGCATTCCGAAGCCGACGTTTTCGGTAATGCTTTCCAGAATATGATTGATAAACTGCGCGTGCTGGTTCAGACCGAAGACGAGCGGAACCGTCTGCACAAATCAATCACCAAATTATTAAACGAGGTTTCGGAAGTCGCCGCCGGGGATTTGACCGTGCAGGCGGAAGTTTCGCCGGAGATGACCGGCGCGATCGCCAAAGCCTTTAATTCGATGACGAAAGAATTGCGCTCGCTCATCAAGCAGGTCAAAGACGTGACTTTTCAGGTCAGCAATTCGGCGAACGCCATTAACGATACGACCGAACAACTGGCGCGCGGCTCTGAGGCGCAAGGCTCGCAGATTTCGCGCACGACGGCGGCGATTTCCAGTATGGCTTTGCAAATTCAGGAAGTTTCCGACAACGCGCTGCTTTCGGCGCAGGTCGCGGGCGACTCGCTCGATAACGCGCGCTACGGCACGAAAGCCGTGCAGGACAACATCAATGCGATGAACTCGATTCGCAACCAGGTGCAGGAAACCGCCAAACGCATCAAAAAACTCGGCGAGCGCTCGCAGGAAATCAGCCAGATCGTCAATCTGCTCGACGACCTGTCAGACCGCACGAGTCTTTTGGCTTTAAACGCCAGCTTGCAGGCGGCAGCCGCGGGCGAATCGGGACGCGGCTTCGCCGTCGTCGCCGAAGAAGTCGAGCGATTGGCGGAACGCTCGAACAGCTTGACGCGGCAAATCGCCAATCTCGCGCAGACGATTCAGACGGAAACCAAAGACGTCGTCGGCTCGATGGAAGAAACGATTCACGAAGTCGTCGTCGGCTCGACCCTAGCCGACAAAGCCGGACACGCGCTGGTCGAAATCGAGCAGGTTTCCAACCGGCTCGCCGGCTTGATCCAGTCGATTTCCGAATCCGCCAAACAACAGGCGAACAGCTCCGAAGACATTTCGAAAGCGATGGCGAATATCTCGAAAGTCACGGAACTCGTGCAAATCGGCTCGAAACGCGCCGCCGATTCAGTCAAAATGCTCGTCGTTTTGTCGGACGAGCTGCGCGGCTCGGTCGCGCCCTTTAAATTGCCGGACGAGAAAATTCTGCGGCGAAAATCCGCGCCGGAAACAAACGGAATTTACGTTAATTAATTTTTTGCCCGTTCTCGGCGGTCGCTTATGCCTTGCAGATTGAATAAAAATTTAGTTCTCAATTTAATCTCGACGAACGACTGACCGCTGACAGATTGACCACTGACAACTGATTTATGGACGCTGAACTCTTACAGGGATTTATCGAAGAAGCGCAGAGCTATCTGCCGACGATTCGGCAGGGCATCGAGCTTTACGCGGCGGATTGCGCGCGGACGGAAGATTTAAAAACCGCTTATCGCCAGGTGCATACGATAAAAGGCGCGGCTTTGATGGTCGGGCTGCCGGAAATCGGCGCGTTTGCCAAGACGTTTCAGGACGAGCTGGACGAGATTGTTTCCTCGAAGGCTTTTCTGTCGAAAGCGCAAGCCGCCGATTTTTTTAATAAAACCGCGCTGCTCGAAGAAATGTTCGCCAACATTGAGTTAAGCGTCGAGCCGCAAGCGCCGGAAAATCCGGAGTCGGGAAAGCCGGAAAATTTTGCCTTTGAAGAGAGTTTATTTGAAATTCCGCCGCCGCAGATTGAGACGGCTTTTTCGGCGGGAGAATTTGAAATCGACAAGGAAATGCTCGAAATTTTCGCGCTCGAAGCCGAAGAGCATCTGCGCACCATCACCGCCAATCTCAATCTGCTGGAACAAAATCCGAACAACCGCGAGGCGCTGCTGGAAATCCGCCGCAGCTCGCACACGCTGAAAGGCTCAGCCGGCATCGTCGGTTTTCAGAAGCTTTCCGCGCTGGCGCACGTGCAGGAAGATTTGCTCGATTATCTGGCGGAAAACGAAACCGGAAACGCCGTCGACAACAAAGCCGTGGTCAAGATTCTGCTCGCTTCGACCGATTGTCTGGAAGCTTTAAGCGCCGGACAGGATTCGCCCGAACTCGAACAGAAAATCGCGGAAATCAACGCCGGTTTCCGGCAGGTTTTAGCGCAGCTGAAAGCCTCCGAGCTGCCCGCCGTTGCAGAGACGGAAATTCCTCCTCCGCCGCCTGCTCTAAACGAATTTAAAACGCCGGAAACTTCAAATGAAATTCAGATGCCGGCGATTCAAACTCCGACGCCGCCGACCGCGCGCGAACCGAAAATTGAAGCCGTCGAATCGCCGGAAATCCACCAAACGCCGCCGGACATCCAACAGATGCAGAGCAGCGCCGCTCAAAACCGCGCGGTCATTCGCGTTTCGCTCGAAAGATTTGACGATTTGGTTAAGCTCGTCAGCGCGATGGTCGTCAGCCGCTCGGCTTTCGAGCAACGTCTATCAAACCTTAAACGACAGGTCGAGGAGCTTCATCACAGCACGCGCCGCCTGCAGCGGCTGAGCGGAAAAATCGAAACCGATTTCGGCGCCGCCGGAAACGCTCATCATCTGCCGCCGCCGAAGTCATACAGCTTTGCAAAAGAGCCGGTTTACCCGTTCGACTCGCCCGGCGAAGAATTCGATTTGCTCGAATTCGACCGCTACACCGAGTTTAATCAAACGACGCGCGAGCTGGTCGAAACGACTTCGGACACCTCCGCCATTAACGCTGAGCTGGATAATCTGGTCGCCAATCTCAGCCTGCTTTTCGACACTCAGCGCAGCTTGTTTGACGAGATGCAGGACAAGCTGATACGACTCAGAATGGTGCCGCTGTCAACGCTGGAATCGCGCCTGCAACGCACCGTTCGCGTGGCGGCTGACGAGGAAGGAAAATCCGTCGATTTGACGATGGAATGCGACAATCTGGAAATTGATTCGGAGATTCTGCACGTGATTGTCGAACCTCTGCTGCATCTTTTGCGCAACGCCGTCGCGCACGGCATCGAATCCGCCGAAGCCAGACAACTGCTGGGAAAACCTTCAAAAGGTCTTGTCACGCTGCGCGCATACAGCGAAGGCACGCACATTATTTTAAACGTCACCGACGACGGGCGCGGAATTGTCGCGGCGGCGCTGAAGAAAAAAGCCGCCGGGCTCGGCTTTATCTCGCCGTCCGAAGCCGCGATGATGAGCGAAGAAGACGCTTTTTCGCTGATTTTTCTGCCTGGGCTTTCCACCGCGACTTCCGTCAATCAGGTTTCCGGGCGCGGCGTCGGGATGAACGTCGTGAAATCGAGTATTATGCGCCAGCAAGGCTCGATTTCCGTCAAAAGCGTTCCGCAGAAAGGCACCAGCTTTACGCTGCGCGTCCCGACGACGCTCGCCATTACACGCGTTTTACTGGTCAAATCTTCCGGGCAGACGTTTGCGTTTCCGCTTAAAATCGTGCGTCACGTGACCGAGATTGCGCAGAAAGATTTTGAAAAGGCGAGACGCGAAAACTCGCTCAATATCAACGGCAAAAATTACGCGCTGGCGCACCTGAACGAGCTTTTGGGCTTGCCGCTGCAAGCCGTGCCGCCGGAAAATGCGCGGGTTTTGCTTTTGCTGATTGAGACTTCGGAAAATCCTTACGCGCTGGCAATCGAGCAGATTTTGAAACCCGAAGAAATCGTTATCAAACCGCTCGGCAATCCTTTAAAAAGCGTGCCCGAGTTTCTGGGCGCGACTATTTTAGGCGACGGCTCGGTCGTGCCGGTGCTGGATTTGATTCCGCTTTTGCAGAAAAGCACCGCGCGGATGAGAAAACAAAGACCAACGGTTGAAAACCAGGCTCCGCCGCTTAAACCGAAAACCGAGTTCTCGGTTTTGATTGTCGACGACAGCCCGAGCGTCCGGCAAATCAACTCGAAGATTGTCAAAAATGCCGGCTGGCAGGTGTTGGTCGCCAAAGACGGGCTGGAAGCGCTGGAAACTCTGCAAGCCGCCAGCGAGCTGCCCGACGTGATTTTAACCGACGTGGAAATGCCGCGGATGGACGGCTACGAATTGCTCGCCACGCTCCAGCGACAAGAGCGCCTGCGCCGGATTCCGGTCGTGATGATTACCTCGCGCGCGGGCGAAAAACATCGCCGGAAGGCTTTCGATTTGGGCGTTTCCGAGTATCTGACCAAGCCTTACGAAGATAATATTCTGCTGGATAAAATAAAAACTTTAGCTAATTTTAAATAGACTACCGACGCTGAAAGTTATAGACGAGGGTGCCGATTATTCTGATCGGTTTTCCGTCTAATATAGTCGGCGCAAATTTTGATTGATACGCCGAAGCCTCCGCGCCTTCCGTCAAAGTATAATGGTCGGATTTGACGGCGCAGGCGTAAATCACCTCGCCCTTCTCGTCAATAATCACCTGAACTTCGACTCTTCCTTCCGCGTTGGCTCGTCTGGCTTCCACCGAATAAGCCGGTTTCGCCAGGCTGAGCGCGCTCCCGTTAATAACTCCCTTTTTTATCATCTGCGCGTCCGGCGAGCCGGCTGTTTTCGTCAAATCGCCTTTTGTTTTAAGATTTGCCCGCTCGGAATATTTTTGTTTGAGCGGCGCAAATTCGTCCTCGATTTCGGCTTTTCTAAACGCGCACTCGGTGCGGTAATAAACCAGCGCGGTCTCGTCGCTGGCTTTTTCCGTATTTTTGCCCAGAATCTCCAGCACGCGCTGAAAAAGCTTCGCCGACTTTTTATAATCTTTTCTCCAATAGCTGATATTGGCTAAAGCCGACAAGGCTCTGGCGGTTTTAATCGAGTCGGCGCCGGCGGTTTTCTCGCGCCAGGCTAAAGCCATTTCGTAATTGCTTTCGGCTGAATCCATTCGCTTCTGAAATTTGATAAAAGCGAGACTTTCCAGCATTTCGGCAAATGTCTCGCCGTTTTGCTTATCCAGATCGGGAAATTTTTTGTAAATGTCCAGCGCCGCTTCAAAAGCATCTTCCGCCGCGCGCGTGTCGTTTTTGGCGTTTTGAACGAAGCCCAGATTTCTCAAGGCGCGCGCCATTTCCAAATCGCCTTTACCGAATATTTGTTCGGTCAGCCCGACCGCCTTCTGCGCCAGCGGCAAGGCTTCGTCATACTTTCCCTGTTGAAAAAGCCGGACGATTTCGGCGTTTGTTTTCTGCAAGTCCGCTTTGGCGGAATCATTCGGCAAAGTCTGCGCTGTCGCGGCGGAAATCGACAAGCAGACGATTAGTAAAATGAAAGTTTTTCGCATAATTTATCTTTATTTTCGCGGCGGCTGGCTCGGACGAATCTCGATTTTGCTCGGCAGGCTGCGCGCGTCGTGATTGAGCAAATCCAGAACCGCCCGGGCAATGTCGGCGGGCTGCAATTGCCAGGCGTTTTCCGGCGAAACTTCGCCGCCGCCGAATTCCGTGTTAACCGAACCCGGACAAATCAGGCTGACCTTGATATTATCGTGCCGAACTTCCTGCATCATCGCTTCGGTGAAGCCGTTTAAGCCGAATTTCGAAGCGTTGTAAGCCGCCATTTTCGGATGCGCGTTTTGTCCGGCAAGCGAGGAAATATTTATGATGTAGCCGCCGCCACGCTCGCGCATCAGCGGAATCGCGTAATGACAGGCATAAAAAACGCCGAACAGATTTGTCTCCAGAACCCATCGAAATTCGTCCGGCTCGATTTCGTCAACCGTTTTGCCGAACACGCCGACGCCCGCGTTATTGACCAGAATATCGACGCCGCCGAAGACGCGCCGCGCTTCGTCAAACATCATTTTCACCTGCGCTTCCGAGCGCACGTCGCAGACTTCGCCGTCTGCCTTGCCGAGCGCCGAAAGCTGTTCGAGCGTTTGCTTGAGCACGGATTTATCGCGGGCGCAAACGAAAACGCCGGCGCCCGCTTTCAGCAAACTTTCGGCGACGGCGCGCCCGATGCCTTTTGTGCCGCCGGTGACGACGGCGATTTTACCATCTAAATTCATTGAATTTTTAAAATCGCTTTAAAATTATTCGGTGTGAATCCGCGCGCCGCTGCCGGGCGCAAAGTCGGAATAATTTTTCTCGCAAAGCGTTTCGCTAGTTTCCCGTAAACTTTTGCGGCGCGGTTTTAATATCCGATTTGCCGTCGGCGACCAGCTTGTTGCTGATCAGTTTCGGCGCCTCTTTTCTTTGCAGCTCTTTCCACAAAATGCTGACGCTGCCGTCGCCGTGCGTTCTGACGACGCGAAAAATGACGATAACGTCGAGACGCTTGGTTTTGACGGACAAATTCCGGTTTTCCATTCGGTAGGCAATGGAGCGCAGCGCGTAAGTGGAATTTTCCTTGAGCGGGTGCGATGTTTTGTAGATGTGTTTTCCGACCTGAAATCCTTTCGAAGCGATTTTGTATTGAGCCACGACTACTTTTTTATCCAGCGAGGGAACAAACTCCGCCATTTCGCGAATGCCGTCGGTGCCGACGGTCAGGTTTTCTAACGGCGCGTCGCCCAAATCGGTCAGAAAGCTTAACGTGCCTAATTTCCGCACGCGAAAAGTCGATTTTTCGAGCGAGATATCCGCCAGCAATCTGACCTCGTAATCTTCCTCCAGAAAAGAATAGGCGCTGCCCTTTTCGGGAATGTGCGCCGGGCAAGGCTCTTCGACGTTATAAACTTTCTGGCTCTCTTCGCATTTCGAGATGTCGTGAAACCGGAAAATTCCGGTGCGCGGCTGTTTGAGAAAGGCGGCGAATCTGCTCGTGTCTTCGGCGCTGACGGCGATGGCTTCGAGGTCTTTCTCGGTCGGCTTGACCGCCGGTCTTGAGGCAGAACCGGTATCGCTTACTTTTCTGCCTCTCACGCCGCCGATATTTCTCAAACGTTCAAATTGCTGCTCGCGGCGTTTTCGCTCTTCTATCTCCATCCGTATCTGGAGATCTATCGGAAGCTGCGCCGCCGCGATGACGGCAGCAGCGTTCAGGAAACTTAAAAACAACACGATTCGAAAGATTTTCGACGTTCTCATATACTTCCTCTCGCTCAAAAGAATTTAAAGCCTGTTTTTTAGAATTTCATTGACGATTTTCGGATTCGCTTTGCCCTGCGAAGCCTTCATCACCTGCCCGACAAAGAAACCGAAAAGTTTCTCGTTGCCCGCCCGGTAAGCCGTTACCTGATTTTGATTGTTTTCGATAATTTCGTCAACAATTTTTTCGATCGCCGAAGCGTCGGAAATCTGCTCGAAGCCTTTCTCTTTGATAACCGCCTCGGCGGTTTTTCCGCTGCCGAACATTTCGACCAGAACTTCCTTCGCCTGATTATTGTTAATCTTTCCGGCGTCCAGAGTTTTGATTAACTCAGCCAGATTTTCCGCCGCAACGGGCGACGACGCCGCCGCCGTGCCGGAATTGTTCAGTTCGCGCAAAAGCTCTGACAATATGAAGTTTGCCGACACGCGCGGGTTGCCCGAGGCGCGCACCGTTTTTTCATAGAATTCCGCTAAATCCTTTTCCGTCACCAGCTGCGAAGCGTCCGCGTAAGACAGTTCGTATTCGCGCATAAAACGGTCGCGCATCGCGTCGGGCAATTCCGGCATTTCGCTTTTGACCTGCTCGATAAATTCGCTCGAAACGACCAGCGGCTGCAAATCCGGTTCGGGAAAATACCGGTAATCGTGCGCGTCCTCTTTCGAGCGCATAACGCGCGTCCGGTTGTTTTTCTCGTCCCACAGACGCGTTTCCTGATTGACGCCTTCGCCGGATTCGTGCGCCGCGATTTGGCGCTCAATCTCAAACTCGATCGCCTTTTGCATAAAGCGCACCGAGTTCAGATTTTTCAATTCGACCTTGTTGTTAAAAGACGTGTCGCCGACTTTGCGCACCGAAACGTTTGCCTCGCAGCGCAGATTTCCCTTTTCCATATCGGCGTCCGACGCGCCGACCCATTGCAGCACGCGGCGGATATGATTGACGTAATCATACGCCTGCCACGAAGTGCGAAAATCCGGCGCGGTGACGATTTCCGCCAGCGGCGTCCCGGCGCGATTCAAATCTATGTAGGAATATTTATCGACTTCCGGCAAGCCTTCGTGGACGTTTTTTCCCGCGTCTTCTTCCAGATGCATCCGGATAATATGAATCGTCATCGGCTTCCACTCGACGGTTCTTCCCGATTCGTCGCGCTCGGAAGTCATA
Source organism: Pyrinomonadaceae bacterium (assembly GCA_036388635.1). Lineage (GTDB taxonomy): Bacteria > Acidobacteriota > Blastocatellia > Pyrinomonadales > Pyrinomonadaceae > JALZHR01. Next base: position 3,833 of record DASVRL010000268.1, on the reverse strand, counting down.
ATCGTCAGCTCGCCGTTCGCCGAAAAAGGCTTGTCATACTGCGAAATCTGATAGCCCTTCGGCAAATCCGGATAAAAATAATTTTTTCGGGCGAAAACGGAAGTCTCCTGAATCTCCAGCCCCAGAGACAGCGCCGCCCGCGCTCCCAAATCAATCACCCGCCGGTTTAAAACCGGCAGCGCGCCCGGCAGCCCCAGACAAACCGGACAAGTATTCGAGTTCGGCTCGTGCCCGAAGCTCGTCGCACAGGCGCAGAAAATCTTCGTCTCCGTCGCCAGCTGCGCGTGAATCTCCATTCCAATAACTGCTTCCCAACCATTTTTCATAATTTCAGACAAAATAAATGCGGATTATGCATTTATCATAATCCGCATTCGGGATAAATTCAAAGATTTAAAAAATCCGGCTGGAGAATCGCGTGATTTGTTCGCCTTCGGGCAAAAACCGCATCGACGGCAAAGCTTAGCTTTCTCTTCTTATTTCAGTTCCTTTAATTTATCGGCGGAAACCGTCCGGATAAACTCGTTGGCGTCGTTTGCCGAGATGTCGGCGAGTTTTTTTACTAATTTCGCGCTGGCGTTTTTTGACATCGACGTGATGGCAAATCTTTTCACGCTGACGTCTTTGTCGGCAATCAGCGTGTCCAGCAATTTGTCGGCGGCTTTTGCCGGCAGCAAGCTGGAGCTGACCGCCGCCGCGACTCTGACGGCGCTTCGCGAATCTTTCGCCGCTTCGATGACTAAATTATGCGCCTCTTCGGTTTCCAGACGGCTCAGCGCAAAGACCGCTCTCGATGCCATCCAGGCTTCTTCGTCGCCGAGCAGCGTTTTCAGATGCGGGATGTCCTCGACATCGAGCTTGGCATACATTCCTTCATCCGGTTCGATGTCGCTTAAAATATTGCGTACTTCCTGTAGTGTTTTCATAATAACCCGGTTCCTAGCAATTGATTGTAAAATTACTATTAAACATAGTAGTAAACTCAGAGGCGGCGAGGTCGGGCGGAACGTTCGTCCAGCCGACATTGGGAAACATTAAATTATCGCTCTGCCCCGGCGCGGTGCCCACGTGTCGCAGCCCCAAAACGTGCCCGACTTCGTGAGCCAGCAGCCACCTGGCGTTTGACTGCACGACGGCGCAGCCGGGTCGCCCGTTAGGATGAGTGGCGCATCCGAGAAGGTTGGTCGCCGCTGCGCCGTTCAACAGAGAATTGACGATATAGACGACGACGTCATTGGCGCCCGCATTGTTTCGATTGGCAAAAAGCGTGTTATGGTCGGCGGTCGGCTGTCCGAGCAGACATGGACCGACGTCTAAATTTTGAAACGGCGTGACCGCCGGATTACCGCTCAAATCTTCGGTCGTGCCGCGCCGGACGGCGATTCCGCCCGTGCTGAACAAATCCTCCATCGCCAGATACTGCGTGTCCATAAAAGTATTTATCGCATTATTTATCGGCAGCAGCGATTTGAAATGAATCGTTACTCTCTGCGAGCACGGTCTTCCGGTATTGCCGGAAAACGTCCAGGCGAGCCGGTTCCCGTCGTGCGAGCCGAGCCACCAGTTGCCGTCGCCCGGATAATAAAATAAAACCTGCGAGCGGTCGCTGCGCGAAAATCTACCAATCCAGAAAGGTCTGCCGTCCCAAATCTGCCCGAACCCGGCGGTGTTTCCGACCAATCCCCAAGTCAGGGTTGTGCCGTTAACTGTACCGAGCCACCAGTTTTTATCGCCCGGATAATAAAACATAATTTCATCACGCTCGCTGCGCGAAAACCTTCCGGTCCAGAAAGGTCTGCCGTCGCCGACTTGCCCGAAACCGGCGGTATTTCCCGCTAAACTCCATTGCAGTTTACCGGCGTCGTGCGAAGCAATCCACCAGTTTCTGTCGCCTTTATAGTAGAACATCACTTCGCTGCGCCCGTCGCCGTCAAAGTCTCCAATCCAGAATAAATGATTTCCCTGCCAGAGATTCCCGAAGCCCGCAGTGTTTCCCGCCAGGCTCCACGTCAGGGTTGTGCCGTTAATGGTTCCGAGCCACCAGTTTTTATCGCCCGGATAATGGAACATTAACTCGTCGCGGTCGCTGCGCGAAAACCTTCCGGTCCAGAAAGGTCTGCCGTCGCCGACTTGCCCGAAACCAGCGGTGTTTCCCGCTAAAGACCATTGCAGTCTGCTGCCGTCGTGCGAGGCAATCCACCAATTTTTATCGCCCTTATAATAAAAAAGAACTTCGCTGCGCCCGTCGGCGTCGAAATCGCCAATCCAGAATAAGTGATTTCCCTGCCAGAGATTTCCAAAGCCGCTCGTATTTCCTGCCAGCGACCAGGACAGATTCGTGCCGTTAATGGTTCCGAGCCACCAGTTGCCGTCGCCCGGATAATAAAACAGTATTTCGTCGCGGTCGCTGCGCGAAAATCTTCCGACCCAAAAAGGTCTGCCGTCGCCGACCTGTCCGAAGCCCGCAGTGTTTCCCGCTAAACTCCATTGCAGAACATTGCCGTCGTGCGAGGCAATCCACCAGTTTCTGTCGCCTTTGTGGTAAAACAAAACTTCGCTGCGCCCGTCAGCATCGAAATCGCCAATCCAGAATAAGTGATTTCCCTGCCAGAGATTTCCAAAGCCGCTGTAACAAGTCATAGTTTTAAGTGTGTATCGGTCGATTCGCCAAAGACCGATTTTTATATTATTGCTTCACTTTACAAATAACTTTTAAACGCCGGTGTCGCCGACTCTAAAGGTTAGCTGCCGCCCGTTTTCCACCCAACCATTCTTTTACCGGGCAAAACAAAAAAACCGTCAACGCATTGAATTCAATCCTCGGAAAACTGCCTGAGTTTAATAAACGGCAGTTTGCCTGAAATCTTCTTTCAGCTTTTCGAAAAGCTGACGGAAGCCTTCACGCGGACGAATTCGATTGTTGTCGGTTACTTCTATCTAAAAATTCTAACTCGGCAATAATTAAAAGCCATTTTCGTCAGTTTGTCAACATTTTTTCCGCTCGCCGATTATCAACTTCAAAATCGGGCGCGGATAAAAATGCGGCGCGGATTAAGAAAAATCTTCCCGCGCCGCATTGAATATTTTACTGAGCCTGCCAAAATTTCTAAGGCTTAATCGATTCTCACGCCGGCGCGGCGGGCTTCCTCTTCGAGCGCCTGCCACTGGGCAATTAATCCGGCGCGCTCCTGTTCGAGATAGCTCAAACGCGATTCGAAATCGCTCTGCGCGTAATCGCCGCCGCCGCTAATCAGCGGCTCGATGTAGCCGCCGCGATAATAACTTCGGCTGCCGCGCTGCCGGAAATTATTTAATCGCCGTGCGCCGTAAATCTGGCTGCGGACGGCGCCGGCGTTCGGAAAGCTGTTGGCGTAGTTTCTGACCGTCTGCACATTCGGTCCGACGGCTGCTCGATTCTGCCGGTATCCTCTGCCGCCGCCGCTGTAACCATAACCGTAACCGCCCAAAACGAGTCCGCCGCCGTAGACAATCGTTCCGCCTTTATAAGGCGACGGCTGAACGCCGGGCTGCCCGCGCAGATAATTTATTTGCGCGTCGATGGAATTGATTTGCGTTTTCAATTCGTCAGCCCGCGACAGAAAATAATTTTCGTTTTCCGCGCGTTCGGCTTCGGCTTTTTGCGAGAACTCGGCGAGCCAGCGCTGGCGTTCGGCTTCGCGCTGCTCCAGCTCTTCGGGCGAAGGCAGCCCGAGCCTTTTATAATTGGCGCGGTAATCGGCTTCGGCTTGCACGCGCTTTTGCCGGAACTTTTCCAAATCGGCGTTGGTGACGGTTTTCGTTGCTCGGGTTTGGGCAAAGACCAAACCCGTTAC
>DASVRL010000267.1:0-6393 GCA_036388635.1 Pyrinomonadaceae bacterium | reverse complement strand
CGGGCATAATATCTTTAGCTATTTTAAGACTTAAATTTCTTCTTAATAGATTCTTCAACCTGTCTATTTTTAAATTAACACTCTAAAATCAAAACTTGAATTGTTTTATTTTATTGCAAAAACTATCTTGCTCAGATTTCTCTCGTTTTTTTCGTTCGTCTTTGACTCGCTTCTCGATACTTGTGTCTAAACTACGCAGAAAAATTTGTGTCGGATGCTCATAACTGATTGTCTTTCTCGTCAGTTAATGCATAAACATAAAGGACAATTTTCTTTGCCCTTTATGTTTATGTTTGGTGAGGAGGCAAACATTTTTCGCCCGACTAGCGATTGTTGTATGCCGCTAACGGAATATCGCAGGCTGGACCGCAGGTTTGGCTGTCCTGTCCCCAGTGAAAGACCTGCATCGTCAGGTCGGAAGAACGGCGAATGTAGAAATTATTTTCGCCGGCTCGGCGATAAACCGCGATGTCCGTCGTTCCGTCCCCGTCGTAATCTTCCTGCACGAGCGAGTCGAGCGCGCCCGCGCCCCATTGAATATACGCATCGGGCGCTCCGCTGGAATAGCGAAGAAACCAGTTGGTTTGGCTCGGCGCGCTGTTAAATCCGCGAGCCAAAACGGTGTCGGTCTTGCCGTCGCCGTCATAGTCGCCCGGAAGACTTCTATCGCCAGCCCAGCCGAATTGAACCGAGGAAAACTCGTTCTTCGAGGTCAGCGTGTGCAGTACTCCCGGCGTGCTGAGAGTTCCCAGAAAATCAACCCGTCGCTGAATGCGGAAATCCGCTTTGCCGTCACCGTCGAAATCGCCCGAAGAAGGCTTATCACACTGATCCAGCTGCGTCCCGTAACGCATTCCGTAAGGAATAACCGTAAAGCCGCCGTTCGGATTGTTGGAGCTGGCTTGATAAATCCAATACGACTGTCCCGTTTGCGACGGACCCGGTTCGCGCCACACCGCCAGATCGAGTTTGCCGTCGCCGTCGTAGTCATCAGTCATCGGGCGGTCGCCGTCCAAACCGAAGGGAACTCCCTTGACGGAGTTGGTCGTGCTGAGAATGATGTAGTAGGCGGTGGGCGAGCCGGTTGCCGATCTAGCGCGCCAGAGGGCGACATCGGTCATGCCGTCGCCGTCATAGTCGCCGGGCTGAATCGCATCAACCGTGAAGATGCCGAAATCGAAACCGACGTGCTTTCCCGTGCTGCTGTAATTGATCCACCAGGTCATCGGACCGAGTCCGCCGTAATGACGGAAAATAGCGAAATCGGTTTTGCCGTCGCCGTCAAAATCAACCGGCGCTTGGGTGGCGTTTGACATCAACACTAGTCCCGACCGCGCGCTGGTGTTGTAGGTATCAAACTGTCCGCCGATCAGGAATTTGCCGTTGTAAGGAACGATAGTGCGAATCTGCACTGAGCTTGCGCCGAGCGGTCCCAAACCGGATAGGAATTTATGGTCAATGCTGCCGTTTGCTCTAACCCGCACGATACGGTTTTTCGGTAAGCTGTCGCTGGTAGTAAAAGCTCCGCCAACAAGATATTTGCCATCTGCCGTTGCGGCGATTGCATTAACATTGCCGCCGCCGACGCTCACACCGGGGTCAAAAGAAGTGTCGAGCGAACCGTCCGAATTGAGCCGAGCGATGCGGTTTCTGGTCACACTGTTGATAGTTGTAAAACCACCGACAAGGGCGATTTTACCGTCCGCTTGTAAAACAAAATCGTTCACGCCGCTGTTGATAGTGCCGGTAACGAACGACGCATCAGCCGAGCCGTCCGAATTGATCCGCATAAGACGCGTTTTCGGACTGCTGTTATAAGTTGCGAAATCGCCGCCGACCAGAATTTTCGAGTCAGCCTGCACTAAAATCTTTTTAACCGTACTATTCGGACCGGTGCCGATGACGAGCGAAGTATCGCGACTTCCGTCCGTGTTCAGACGGACAAGATTATTACCCGCCACCGAGTTATAAGTGGGGAAAACTCCACCGACGAGAACTTTTCCGTCGGTTTGAAGGGCGATAGTCAGAACTGCGCCCTCGATACCGGTTCCGACGACAAACGAAGTGTCGATGCTTCCGTCCGCGTTGACTCTGACAATGCCTTTACTGGGCGTTCCGTTAAAGGTAGTAAATTCTCCGCCGATAATGACTTTACCGTCGGTTTGAACCACAAAAGATTGGACAAGACCACCGCTTGCTCCCGTTCCGGGGTTAAAAGAAGTATCGAGCGAACCGTCAGCATTAAGCCGGGCAACATTCGCCCGCGGCGTGCCGTTGACCGCGCTGAATTGTCCGCCGATCAAAACCTTGCCGTCCGTCTGACGGTAAATTGCGTAAATGTTTCCGGCTTGCATTGCGGTCGGCGCTAAACCGGCGTCGAGCGTTCCGTTAGTATTGGCGCGCGCGATACCGCTGCGGCTTGTTCCGTTATATGAATTGAATGCGCCGACCAGAACGACCGAACCGTCGGCTAACAAAGCCAAATCATTAACCGTGCCGATGGGGATGCCGGTGGTGTTGAGACCCGTGCCCGCGTCAAATGTCGCGTCAAAGGTGCCGTCCGCGTTAAGACGAGCGATTGATTGGCGCGTTGTGCCCGCAATCGCCGGAAAAATGCCGCCGACCACTAACTTGCCGTCCGACTGGCGCGCGATCGCCAGGATATTCGCTCCCGTTCCGGAAACGGTGAGTGTGGAATCATCGCTTCCGTCCGCGTTCAGGCGCGCGATACCGTTTTTGACAACAGTGTTGAAGGTGGCGATGGTTCCACCGACGAGGATTTTATCATCGGGCTGAACGACAATCGAGCGAATCACTCCGCTGGACCCCGTGCCGATGTTGAAAGATGTATCGAGGCTGCCGTCAGAGTTGATGCGCGCCAGACGATTGATAACCGTACCGTTATAATTTGTGAAACTTCCGCCAATAAGAATTTTGCCGCCCGTGTATTGCTTGATAACCTGAACCGCGGTGTTCGCACCTGTTCCAACAGCAAAAGAAGTGTCGAGATTTCCGTGCGGGTGCAGTCTGGCAAGCCGGGAGATTGTCGTGCCGCTGTAACCGGTAAAATTTCCGCCGATATAAATTCTGTTATCAGGCAGAACCGATATTTCATTAATCGAGCCGCCCTGCGCGCCGACCGCATTTGCCACGCTGGTTGACCGATTAAAGTTCACGTCAAAACTGCCGTCCGGGTTAAGCCGCGCGATATTTCCGACCGTCTGACCACTGTAATTTGTGAAATTGCCGCCGATGATGATTTTCCCGTCCGACTGCAGCCCGAGAGCTAAAATTGAGCCGTTCGCGCCGCTTTTCGTATTAAACTTCGTGTCGAGCGTTCCGTCCGGATTAAATCGGGCAATCCCGTTTTTGGTCGCGCCGTTGATGGAATGAACCAGCCCTGCGACCAGAATTTTCCCGTCCGGCTGCACCAGTGTCCGGCTGATGTTAGCGGCGACGCCCGCCAGCGTCGGACGAAAAGTATTGTCGATAAAACCGGGCGTTTCCGCCATTTCGCTCGACTCGGGCATCGTGACCGCAATTGGCTCAATCTCCTGCTGTGCTTTAACGGTTTGCCCCGCCAAAGTAATTAAAATTCCCAAACAAATAAGTGTCGCAAAAAAAGTTTGCATAGTTTTCAGCAAATTTGTATTCAGGTTATATGACATTTTCTTCTCCTCAAATATTTAAATAGGCAGTTGCTACCGGAAATCACAGAATTATAATTTTCGCTTCTACCCTTAATAACGATATTTTTTTATAAAGCGGCTCAAAGCGGCGAAAAAAATTGTGAGCGCTGTTAAATCGGTTTATAATCGTCTCGTAAATTCTGATTTAAAACGCATTTTTGGAGTTCTTCTTGGAGGAGCAGCAAGCGCAAAATCCTGAGAGCCGACAATCGACGGAAATTACCCGCATCCTGAAATCCTGGAGCGGCGGCAACCGCGAAGCGGTGGACGATCTGATTCCGCTCGTTTACGACGAGCTTCACAAGGTCGCCGCGCACTACCTGCGCCGCCAGCGCTCGGATCATACTTTGCAGCCGACGGCTCTGGTCAACGAGGCGTATTTGAAATTGATCGATATTTCAAACGTCAACTGGCACGACCGGGCGCATTTTTTCGCCGTCGCCTCGCAAACCATGCGGCACATTCTGGTTGACCACGCGCGCGCTCAGATGCGGGAAAAACGCGGCGGCGGAGTAGTGCAGAAACTTTCGCTCGACGAAGCCGTCAGCTTTTCCAAGGACAAGGATGTCGATGTGCTTTTGCTCGACGAAGCATTGCGCGAACTGGCGACGATCGACGAACAGCAATGCAAGATCGTCGAATTGAGATTTTTCGGCGGCTTAACGGTCGAAGAAACCGCCGTCGTCCTGAAAATCTCGCCCGCCACCGTGAAACGCGAGTGGCGCATCGCCAAAGCATGGCTTTTTAAAAAAATGGGGCAATGAATCAACAGTCAGTGGTCAGTTGCGTTTACAAAGACCGCTCTCCGTTTTTTTATGGATAAAAAGCAATGGAAGCAGGTGAAGGAAATTTTTAATGCGGCGGTCGAACTGCCGCCTTCTGAGAGACTTGCCTTTATTGTCCGCGAATCGCAGGGCGACGCGCTGGTCATCAATGAGGTCAACGAGCTTTTAAAGTCCGATGAGGAAGCCGAAGATTTTATCGAACACCCGACAGTCGCCGTCTCGCAGATGTTGCTCACCGAAGAAGTTCCGCTGGCGGGAAAAAAAATCGGTTCTTATAAGATCGAAAAACAGATCGGGCGCGGCGGAATGGGCGCGGTTTACCTGGCACAGCGCGCCGACGAACATTTTACCAAGCGCGTCGCCGTCAAGCTCATCAAGCGCGGTTTCGACACCGACGACATCATCCGCCGCTTTCGCCACGAGCGCCAGATTTTGGCGGCGCTTGATCACCCGAATATCACGCGCCTGCTTGACGGCGGCGCGACCGAAGACGGCTTGCCGTATCTGGTGATGGATTACGTCGAAGGATTGCCGCTCAACCGGTTTTGCGAGGAAAAGCATCTTTCCATCAACGAACGGCTGAAGCTTTTTCTGCAAATCTGCTCGGCGGTGATCTACGCGCACCAGAATTTGATTATTCACCGCGATCTCAAACCTTCGAACATTCTGGTCACGGCGGGCGGCGCGCCGAAGCTGCTCGATTTCGGCATCGCCAAGTTGACCACGCCCGATTCGCCGCAAACCCTCGAACGGCACACGACGCAGATGATGACGCCGGAATACGCCAGCCCCGAACAGATTCTCGGACAGCCCGTCACCACCGCCGCCGATATTTACAGCCTCGGCGTCGTCCTTTACGAGCTCTTGACCGGGCACAAACCGTTTAAGATAAAAAGCAAAAATCCGGTCGAAATCTCCAAAATAATCACCGATTCCGAACCGGTCAAACCAAGTTCCGTGATAACTCGCGACCGAAAATTCACGACCTGGCAAATGGCTGTCAGCACGCAGCTTCGCGGCGATCTGGACAACATAATTTTGATGGCGATCCGCAAAGAACCGGAAAGACGCTATTCATCGGTCGAGCAATTTGCCGCCGACATCAACCGCTTTCTGGCTGGACTGCCGGTCATTGCCCGTCAGGATACGGTCGGTTACCGGGCTTCAAAGTTCGTTCAGCGTCACAAAGCCGCGGTCGCTGCCGGCGCAGGAATAGTCGTCGCTCTGGTCGGCGGATTAGCTGCGACCAAACGGCAAGCCCGGATAGACCGCCAGCAGCGCGACAAAGCCGAAACGATCAACCAGTTTCTGCAAATGATGCTTGCCTCCGCCAACCCACGCTCGGTCGGTAAAGACGTAAAGGTTACCGAAGTTTTGGGAATCGCCGCCCGCAGTCTCGAAACCGATTTTGCCAATCAGCCGGAGATCGCCGCCGATCTGGAAACCACGCTCGGGATGACCTATCTGAGTCTCGGGCAGATCGAACCAGCCGAAAAACATCTGAAAACCGCGCTCGAAACGCGGCTGGCGTATTTTCCCAGAAAAAGTTTTGAGGCGGCGCAAAGCCTGAACAATTACGGTAAACTGCTGGCGGAAAAAGGCGAGATGAACCGCGCCGAACCACTCTATCGCGAAGCGCTCAAAACCTTCCGCCAATTGCTCGGAAACAAAAGCGCGGAAGTCGCCGAAGTGCTCGATGATCTGGGCTATCTGCTCGGGTTAAAGGCGAAATATGAAGAATCGATGCGTTTTTACGAGGAAGAATTAGCGATTCGGCGAGAAATTTCCGGCAAAAATCACCCGGAAGTCGCCCGCACGATGGGAAAAGTGGGAAACGTCCTGACGGTTTTGGACAAACGCGCCCAATCTGAGCCGCTGCACCGGCAGGCTTTGAAAATTTTGCGCTCGGCTTACGGCAG
>DASVRL010000266.1:0-1849 GCA_036388635.1 Pyrinomonadaceae bacterium | reverse complement strand
TTAGCTAACTAATATTAGTTAGCTAAAGAATATATCATTAGTTGACTAATATTTTATTAAAAACATATGACGGAATCCTTAAGCTTTTTGTTGACACAAATTACAAATATTTATCGCATCAATTTAGAAAAGCTGATGTGCGAAGTCAGCGTACACGCCGGGCAGGTTTTTGTTTTGAATTCCTTGTGGGAAAATGACGGGCAAAGTCAGGCTGATTTAGTTCGGAATCTGCAAGTTTCGCCGCCGACAATTAATAATATGGTTGTCAGAATGGCGGAAGCCGGTTTTGTCGAGTTAAAAAAATGCGAAAAAGACGCTCGCCTGATGCGCGTGCATTTAACTGAGAAAGGCTTGCAGATTAAACCGAAAGTCGAAGAACAATGGTTGAAATTAGAAGAAAGCGTGTTTTCCGAATTGAGCGAAGCCGAGAGAATGATGCTTTCCCTGCTGCTGAAAAAAATTAAAAAACCCTAGCTTGACTTTAGCTTCGCCTAAATAGTAACAAATTAAAAGGTTATGCATTCAATCGAAGCTCAAAATCTAATCAAAGATTTCGGTTCACTGCGCGCCGTTGGCGGCATCGACTTTCGAGTGAAACGCGGAGAAACTTTTGCGATTTTGGGCGCAAACGGAGCCGGTAAATCCACGACGATGCGAATGATCGCCTGTCGTTCGCCTTTAAGCGGCGGCAATCTTTTTGTCGAGAATTTTGACGTCAGGAAAAACGAGCGGGAAATTCGCGCTTTGATTGGCGTCGTGCCGCAGGAAAACAATCTCGACCCGGATTTAAACGTTCGGGAAAATCTTTTGATTTATTCCAGGTATTTTCGCCTCAACAGGGATTACGCTGAAGCCAGAACCGAAGAGCTTCTGAATTTTATCAGGCTCGGCGAAAAGGCTAATGCCAAAGTCGATCATCTTTCCGGCGGAATGAAACGCCGTCTGGTGATTGCGCGGGCGCTGCTTCATCGCCCGAAAATCCTGCTGCTTGACGAACCGACCACCGGTTTAGACCCGAACGTCCGGCAGGAGATTTGGGAAAAACTCGAAGAGCTTCGCCGGACGGAAAACATAACTATCGTGCTTTCAACGCATTATATGGATGAAGCGGAAAAGCTTTCGCATCGCCTGATTATGATGTCGCACGGAAAAATCGTCGCCGAAGGCGTTCCGAGCGAGTTAATTAAAGCGAACGTGAGGCGCTATGCTCTGGAGATTCGTGAAGCCGAAAACCTTCCGTTAAAACAAATCGATGAAAATATTCTGGCGGTTCAACGCGGCACGGCACATCTGTATTTTGCCGAGAATACGCAGTTTCTGACGCCTTTAATGAATCTTTACGGCTCGCGCCCGATGCTGCTTCGCCCCTCGAATCTCGAAGACGTATTTCTGCAAATCGCCAGTTAAATCGAGCGGCTTTTTCCGAACCCCATTTCTAGGCGTTTGCCTGCGACCGGATAATTTGCAAATCCCTTTAATTTAAGGGATTATCAGTAACGCATACCAACCGAATATTTATTGAATTTTCCCTTTCGACATTTGCCGCCGAGAGCGATGTTGAAAATGCAAGAAAGGATAAATATATGAAAATCCTGTTAGCGACCGACGGAACCAAATACAGTGAAGCGGCGCTGGAAATAGTTACAAAGATTAACTTCGGCGCGCCGTGCGAGATAAAAATCATTACCGTAGTGGATATGGCTGTTCCTTTGACGGTCGATGTTTACGCCGGTTATTTGTCGTCCACCGCCGAAATTGAGAAAGCGGCGCGCGAACACGCGACGAAAACTCTGGAAGAAACAAAAGCCAAATTAGAAAGCCGGTTTGCCGACCGGGAAATGACGATTAC
>DASVRL010000265.1:0-6459 GCA_036388635.1 Pyrinomonadaceae bacterium | reverse complement strand
CAATGGCTCGAAAAGTTACGCCCGGAAGCTCAAGTGAATTGAGAGCTTCCGCGTATTCATCCGAATTGACAAAAGGCGCGCCGACAATCTCGAACGGGCGCGTCGTTCCGCGTCCTTCGGACACCTGTGTGCCTTCAAAATAAACCGTTCCCGGAAAAACGACCGTCGTATCGACCGTCGGCATGTTCGGCGAAGGCATCACCCAGGGCGCGTCCGTTTCGTCATAAAAATCTTCGCGCGCCCATTCATCCATCGCCACAACTTCCAGCTCGCAATTTATTGAAAACTCAATATTAAACAGCTGCGCCAATTCCCCGCTCGTCAAACCGTGACGCATCGGTATCGGATACATCCCGACAAATGATTCGTGTCCTTTTTCCAGCAGGCTTCCCTCGACGTCGACGCCGTTTATCGGATTCGGGCGGTCAAGCACAAACATCTTTTTGCCGAATTTGGCGCAAGCCTTCATCGCATTTGCCATCGTGTATACAAACGTGTAAACGCGACAACCGACATCCTGCAAATCAAAAACCATCGCATCGACGTTTTCGAGCATTTCGGCAGTCGGCTCGCGCGTCTCGCTGTAGAGCGAATAAACGGGCAGACCGGTTAGTCTGTCAATCGTATGCGACGTTTCAATCATATTGTCCTGCACATCGCCGCGAATGCCGTGCTGCGGTCCGAAAAGCGTCGTCAAATTTACGTCCGCATTTTCAAAAAACAAATCCGCCGCGTGCCGGAAATGATGATCGACCGAAGCCTGATTACAAATCAATCCGATTCGTAAATTTTTTAAAAGCCGTAGCTGTTCGCCTAAAACTTTTTCCAAGCCGAGTTTAACGGCTTTGCGTTGAAGTTTCGCCATAATTGATTACTTGCAGTTTGCGATAAAAGTTTCAAAAATATTTCTCGATAATTCGTCCGTTTTCCAGGAAAGCTCCGGATGCCACTGGACGCCTAAAACGAATCTGTCGGCGCGCGTATCTTCGATGCATTCAATCACGCCGTCTTTTGCCCAGGCGGTCGCTTTTAAATTTTCGCCGACCGCTTTGACTGACTGATGATGATGCGAATTGACGCGAACGCCCGTTTTGTTTGCGGCTAAATTCGCCAGTAAACTTTCATTCTCGATTTCAATCGTATGTGAACTGCGTTCGAGCGGTTTGCCCTGCTCGTGCTTGAGTGCGTCCGGAATCTGCGCTTCTATGTCCTGAAATACGCTGCCGCCGCGCGAAACATTCAATGCCTGCATCCCGAAACAAATTCCCAGGAGCGGAGTTTTCCGCCTTTCCGCTTCCGCTAAAATCAGAAAATCCGTCGATTCTTTTTCGGGAATGATAATTTTTAATTTCGGATGCGGTTCCTCGCCGAAATGGATCGGGTCGACGTCCGTATCGCTGCCCGGCAGCAATATACCGTCCAGATTTTTTAAAGCTTCGGCAATATATTCCTCGTTCGGAATGAGACTTAAATGAAAAGGTATCGCTCCCAAACCCTCGATTGCTTCGCTGTAATCGCGCCCCAGATAAAAACGGCGGGTGTCCATCTCGAGGCGCATTGTGATTCCGATTCGCGGTTTACTCATACAACTTGGATAATGTTCAACCAATCGAGGCGGGTCTGTCAATTTGAGCATTTGAAATTAAACCTTTATCATTGATAATTTGATGATGAATTCACAAAACTCGATTCGTTCGACCACCGTCCTGCTCGTCAGGCGCGACGGAAAAACCGCGATGGCTGGCGACGGGCAGGTCACGCTCGGCGAAACCGTCATTAAAGGCAATGCGCGCAAAGTCCGCCGCATCCATAACGATAAGATTCTGGTCGGTTTTGCCGGCTCGACCGCCGATGCTTTTTCGCTTTTAACCCGTTTTGAAACGAAACTGGAGCAATATCACGGGCAGCTGGAACGCTCGGCAATCGAACTGGGCAAGGATTGGCGCACCGATAAAATCCTGCGCAATCTGGAAGCGCTTTTGATTGTCGCCGATGCCGGCGGCGCGTTTCTTATTTCGGGCAAAGGCGACGTTATCGCTTCGGATGAAGGCTTGCTTTCGGTCGGCTCGGGCAGTATGTTCGCGCTCGCCGCCGCGCGCGCGCTGATGAATCACACCGAGCTGTCAGCCAGAGAAATCGCCGAAGAGGCTTTGAAAATTGCCGGTGAAATCTGTATATACACAAATTCGAACATTGTTTTAGAAGAAATTTAAAATGCCGATATATCTGTCCGGTGAAACCGTAGAAAAACCGAAATTAGACGATTTAACGCCGCGCGAGATTGTCGACCAGCTCGACAAATACGTCGTCGGTCAAACGCTGGCGAAACGCGCCGTGGCGGTCGCTCTGCGCAATCGCATCCGCCGCCAGAAGCTTCCGGCGGAACTGGCGCAGGACGTTTTGCCCAAAAATATTTTGATGATTGGCTCGACCGGCGTCGGCAAAACCGAAATCGCGCGGCGGCTGGCGCGGCTGGCAAACTCGCCGTTTATCAAAATCGAGGCGTCGAAATTCACGGAGGTCGGCTATGTCGGGCGCGACGTAGAAAGTATGATTCGCGAATTAACCGAAGTCGCCGTCGATATGACCAAACAGACGGCTTTTGAAGAAGTTCGCCTGCAAGCCGAACAAAACGTCGAGGAAAAAATTCTCGATATTTTATATCCGCCGACAAACGCCTATTACTCTTCAAATAATGAGAATGAAAACGATCTCACCAGTCTGGAGGACAGGCAGAAAACAAACCGGACGCGTGAAAAGCTGCGCGAACAGCTAAAAAACGGAGAGCTCGACGACCGCCCGATAGAAGTTGACATCCAAGACCGCTCGACGCCGATGATTGATATCGTCGGCGGGCAGGGCATGGAAGAAATGGGCGTCAATTTCGGAGATATGCTGGGAAATCTTTTTCCCAAAAAGACCAAGCATCGAAAAATAAAAATTGCCGAAGCCAGAGAATATCTGCTGCGCGAAGAACAGGAAAACCTTGTCGATATGGACAATATCACGCGGATGGCAATCGAGAAAACCGAAAATTCGGGCATCATTTTTCTGGATGAAATCGATAAAATAGCCGGGCGCGAGAGCGGCTCTTCGGGCGGTCCTGATGTTTCACGCGAAGGCGTTCAGCGCGACCTGCTGCCGATCGTCGAAGGAACGACCGTGAACACGCGTTACGGAATGGTCAATACCGAGCATATTCTTTTTATTGCCGCCGGAGCTTTCCACGTTTCCAAACCTTCGGATTTAATACCTGAGCTGCAAGGGCGCTTTCCTATACGGGTCGAGCTGGAGTCCTTAACGATTGACGACCTTAAGCGAATTCTTACGCAACCTAAAAACTCGCTTATTAAGCAATACCAAGCACTGCTTAATACGGAAGGAGTGCGTTTGGAATTTACCGCCGAAGCGATTTCCACATTGGCGGAGATGACCGAGCATATCAATAAAACGACCGAAGACATCGGCGCTCGGCGCCTTCATACGCTGCTCGAAAAGCTGCTCGAAGAAATCAGCTTTCTCGGCAACGAACTCGAAGAGAAGAATCAAATAATCGACGAATATTACGTCAAGGAAAAATTGGAAGGTATAATTAAAGACCAGAATCTGAGCCGGTATATATTGTAGTTTAAAGGAATGCTTAACCAATCATT
Source organism: Pyrinomonadaceae bacterium (assembly GCA_036388635.1). Lineage (GTDB taxonomy): Bacteria > Acidobacteriota > Blastocatellia > Pyrinomonadales > Pyrinomonadaceae > JALZHR01. Next base: position 2,806 of record DASVRL010000265.1, on the reverse strand, counting down.
AAACCTTACATACTTAAGCAGATGCTTTTCGCCTAAAACAGCATTAGCGTTTATAATATTTGTTTTGCTTATTTTTTCGGGCTGCGGCAAAAGAAAAAATCCTCTGCCTCCGATTGAAAAAGTTCAGCAGCGCGTCGAAATATCCGCATTCCAACAAGGCAACAAAGTAAATCTGATTTGGGCGCTTCCCGCGCAGAACGTTTCCGACTCGAGCGTTTTGAGCATTAAACAGGTTGACGTTTATCGTCTGGCAGAACCGCTCGACGCGCCCGCGTCATTGACAGAAGAAGATTTTGCTTCGCGCAGTACGCTTATCGGCTCGGTGTCGCTTTCCAATGAAGATTTGGCTAGAAAACAAGTAACTTATACCGACTCGCTCGAATTTGCGGGGCAAGCCGTCAAGCTTCGTTATGCCATTCGTTTTGTTAATTCAGCCGGACAGAAAGCCGGCTTTTCCAATTTTTTATTAATCGAGCCGACGGCAAAAGTTGCCGCTTCGCCCTCTCTCACCTCTCCAGCGCTTACGCAGGAAGCGATTTTGCTAAGCTGGCAGACTCCGACATCGAATGTCGATGGTTCAAAACCCGTAAATATTCTGGGCTACAACGTGTATCGCCTCGAAAAGGGTGCGCCGCCGAACAAAATGTTAAATTCGGCTCCGGTCACGCGAAACGAATTCAGCGACAGGCTTTTCGAGTTTGAACGAAATTACAGATATTTTATACGCGCGGTTTCGCTCGGGACCAATGGTCAGCCGATCGAAAGCGCCGATTCAAATTCGGTGGAAATTACGCCGAAGGATACATTCGCGCCGACCGCGCCGACTGCTTTAACCATTGCCGCGACGCCCGATACGATCTCGATATTTTTTGCGACGAATCTTGAAAAAGATATTGCCGGTTATCGCATTTTTCGCTCGACAAATTCCGATTTGCCAAAATCGGAATGGCAAAATCTGACGCCTGATCTTTTGACCGCCAATACCTTTCAGGACACTAAAATCGAATCCGGAAAGACATATTTTTATTATGTGACGGCGGTCGATAAATTCGGTAACGCGAGCGAGCCTTCGGAGGTCGTCGGCGAAACGGTTCCGTAAAATTTTTATGAAAATCTGTCGTTTTATAAATGAAAATCGGGAACTCTACGGCGCGCTGCATAACGGACGCGTTTTCCCTTTTCCCGATACAAAAGAGTTCGGCGACGTCACCGAAACGTTGAAGCTGATGGAAAGCTTCGATTTATCAGAGATTAAGCTTCTGCCGCCGGCGACGCCTTCAAAAATCGTCTGCGTCGGCAGAAATTACGCCGAACACGCCGCCGAACTCGGCAACGAGGTGCCGAAAGAGCCGCTTTTATTTTTGAAAGCTCCGTCGGCTCTAATTACCGAAGGCGAAGCGATTATAATTCCCGAACAATCCAATCAGGTCGAACACGAAGGCGAGCTTGCAGTCGTTATCGGACGCGAGTGTCGCAAGTTGTCCGAACCCGACAATCCGTTTGATTATGTTTTCGGATATACCTGTCTGAATGACGTCACCGCCAGAGATTTACAGCGCAAAGACGTGCAGTTTACGCGGGCTAAATCTTTTGACACTTTTTGCCCCATCGGCGCCTTTATCGAAACCGAACTGAAGGTCTCCGACCTTCGCGTCGTGACGAAAGTCAACGGCTCGATAAAACAGGACGGGCGCACAGCGCAGATGGTTTTTCCGGTCGATTTTTTGATACGCTATATTTCAAATATGATGACTTTAAATGCGGGCGACATCATCGCGACCGGAACGCCTTCCGGCGTCTCCAAATTAAACAAGGGCGACGTCTGCGAAGTGGAAATCGAAGGCGTCGGCAGCCTGCGAAATCCCGTCCAATAAACAATTTAACAAAGTAATATTCTAAAAGAGGAGAATTATGAAATTTTTTATCGACACTGCCAATTTGGATGAAATCCGCGAAGCCAGCGAGATGGGCTTGATTGACGGCGTGACGACCAATCCGTCTCTGATTGCCAAGGAAAAAGATGTGAATTTTGAAGAACACATCGCCAAGATTTGTGAAATGGTGACGGGCGATGTTTCCGTCGAAGTGACCAGCCTCGAAACCGCAGGAATGCTGGAAGAAGGGCGTAAATACGCGAAAATCGCTCCCAATGTCGTCATTAAATGTCCTTTGACATTAGAAGGCTTGAAAGCCACGCGCACGTTTCGCGGCGAAGGCACAAAAGTTAACGTCACGCTCTGTTTTTCCGCCGCCCAGGCGATTCTCGCGGCAAAAGCCGGCGCAACCTATATCAGCCCGTTTATCGGCAGGCTCGACGACATCGCTCAGGACGGAATGCAGCTCATCCGCGATATCGTTCAAATATATGATAATTACGGCTTTACGACCGAAGTTCTCGCCGCGAGCATTCGCCACCCGATGCATATTGTCGATTGCGCTCTGGCGGGCGCAGACGTGGCGACAATCCCTTTTAAAGTGATTCAGCAGCTAGTCAAACATCCTCTGACGGACAAAGGCTTAGATTCGTTTCTAAGCGATTGGAAAAAGAGCGGAAGAAGTTAAGATTTACTATATCTTTATTAGGAAAACGAAAACGGTGTGATTTATTTCACGCCGTTTTTTTTTATGAATAATCTGTTTCATGCCGAAAATTCTGTTTCTCACATTCCGCATTGCTTTCTTTTATTTCTCTACGAATATTCATAGAGAAGAGAAATTTCCGGCGTTGTTTATATGAAAATTTACATTGATTTTACATTAGTCAACTAATGATATATTCTTTAGCTAACTAATATTAGTTAGCTAA
>DASVRL010000264.1:0-19004 GCA_036388635.1 Pyrinomonadaceae bacterium | reverse complement strand
AACATCTTCGCTCTTTTCAACCAGTTCGGCGTTGCGCGCGCCGCCGATAAAGGTCGTCAATAAATGAAAATTTTCCGGCGCGCGCCCGGCAAAAACCGCTGAATTCCAGAGACTTCCAAGGATTTTTCGCCGCTCGACTTTCGGAATCAAAAAGCCGAAGCCGTCCATATCGAATTTTATATTTTCCTTTTTAAAAGCCGTGAAAACGACGGCAATCGGCGAATGATAAATGTCTGCCAGCCGTTCGGACAATTCAATATCAAAACTCTTTATCAAACGCGCGGCGACAAAAGAAGGCGTCGAAATGACAATCGAATCAAAAATTTCGGCGTTTATTTTTTCGTCGTTTGTCTGCAGGCTGTATTTCCCGTTTTCCGCCTTTTTTATTTCAAAAACTTCGGTGTTTAATTTGGCGCTTTCGCCCAGCTCGGCAAAAAGTTTATCGGTTAAAGTCTGCATTCCGTTTTTAAACGAAACGGTGCGCGAAACGCTTTTCGGAACTTTCGATTTTTTTTCTTTCGGCGAAAAAATCGCGCCTTTCAAAAGGCTTCCGTAATTTTTTTCCAATTCAAACAGTTTCGGAAAAGCGGATTTGAGACTCAAATTATCGGGATTCCCCGCGAAAATTCCCGAAACGAACGGGTCGACCGCGTAATCGACAATCTCGCGCCCTAAACGACGCGCGAAAAAATCGGAAATCGACTCGTCTTCCGCCGCTTTTGATTTGATAAAAGGCTCTTTCAAAAGCCGCAGTTTCGCCCCGGCGGAAAAACTTTTGCTGCCGATTAAACTGACGATTTTCATCGGCAGAGCCTGTAATTTGCCGTCTTTTAAAATATATCTTTTTTTTGCTGCGGAATCGGCGGAAGCGATTTCGGAAGTCAAACCGAGTTCGTCGGCGAGTTCGAATAAATGTTCGGCGGCGAGCGTGCTGTTCGGTCCGTATTCGATCAGAAATCGGTCGAATTTTTCGGTTTGGATATTTCCGCCGGCGAAGCTGTTTTTTTCGAGCAGCAGAACTCGGACGCCTCGTTTTTTTAAACTATAAGCCGTGCAAAGCCCGGAAATCCCGCCGCCGATAATACAAACCCGTTTGTTCATTTAACCGTTATTTCCGATTGAAACGGAATTTTCCGCTGCGGAAATTCCCAATTTGTCGAATACCAGCCGCGCTAAAGCGTCGATAAATTTTTCCGAATAATTCAAACCTTCCGTCACTTCAAACTGCTCGACGCCCGCATTTTTCGCCAGATGTCGAAACTCGATGCCGACTTCAAACAGCGTTTCCAGATGGTCGGAGGCAAACGCAATCGGCACGACGAGCATATTTTTGACGCCGCGCGCGGCGAGCGCGGCAATCGTTTCCGGCGTCGAAGGCTTGAGCCATTTCTGCGGTCCGACTTTCGATTGGTAACAAAGACTGTTTTCCTGCGCGAAATCGCCTTGTTTGACGACCGCCGAGACGGTTTTTTTGATGTGTTCGGAATAAGGGTCGCCGGCGCGGACGAGCTTCATCGGCGTTCCGTGCGCGCTGAAAAGAATATGCACGCCGCGTCTTTTTTCCAACGGAAATTTTTCCAGACCTTGATTGACGCGCTCGACGAAAGCGTCGATATACGGCGGAAAATCATAATAAGATTCGATCAAGCTCCATTCGAGCCGCCGCTGCCGCGAATTTTCTCTTAAGGCGAGTTGTTTTTCCCATTCTTTCACGCTGGATTCGGTCGTCGCTTTGGAATACTGCGGGTAAAGCGGCAGCAGAACGACTTTTTTTACGCCGTCTTTTTCGATTTCGTCCAGCGCTTCTTCGGTCAGCGGATGCCAGTAACGCATTGCCGCGTAAACCTTTGCGGGAAATTTCTCGTTTAACTTACGCTCCAGAAGATTTGCCTGCCCGAGCGTAAAATCCTTAAGCGGAGATTTGCCGCCGATTTGTTTATATTGCTCCTGAATGCGCGGGTGACGCTTGCTGGAAATAAGCCGCGCCAGTCTTTTTCGGAACAAAAAACTCAGAGGAAAATTGATAATGTCCGGGTCGTTGAAAAGATTCAACAAAAACGGCTCGACCGCTTCGAGCGAATCAGGTCCGCCGAGATTTAATAAAACTACACCGATTTTTTCCTGCATAATACTTTTTAGCTCGAAGCGATAACGAATAAACGCGAAAAATGAAAAAAGCTTTTTATAGCTGCCGAGTGCATTCTAATCACTGAAAAATCGTCCATTTTGCCGTAACATTTTTATATTGGTCGGGCAATTGTTCTACGGCTTGTTCTATTGAGCTATAAAGACCGTCTTGCTGCGTTTCCCAATTTTTATCACAGCTAAAACGGTAAATATCGTCAGAGTTTTCATACTGACAAATGGCTAAGCCGTAAATTTCAATATCTGAAACCTTTCCAAACGGGACTGAACCGGACCAAGCCCAGAGCAATACCTTCGCACCATCTATTTCCTTCGCAGGCTTATTCACTGATAAATAATTTTTGTTCGTGAGCTTTCGCGTCGGTTCGCGGTCAATCCTTTAAACCGTCTTCGAGAAAACGGGTTTTTCCTTCATCATTTTCTCTAAATACGCGTCGAAACACATCGCCACGTTTCTGATAATCAAAATTCCCGAACCGACGATTTTGATTTTGTTCGCGTCCGTTTCCAATAATCCGTCGCGCAGAAAAACGTCTAATTTTTTGATGTCGGCGGCGAAATAATCTTCAAAATCGATGTTGAATTTCGCTTCGATGTCGCGCTTGTCGATTTCCAGGTGACACATCAGCTGCATAATCGTTTCCTTGCGGATGTGGTCGTCGGGCGTCATTCGATAGCCGACGTTGGTCGCCGCTTCGCCCGCTTCGATGCGTTTGTAATAATCCTTTAAGTTCTTTAAATTCTGCGCGTAGATGTTCTGAAACTGGCTGATTGCCGACAATCCGAAAGCGTAGACGTCGCAGCCGGCTTTGGTCGAATAGCCCTGAAAATTGCGGTAGAGCGTGTTGTTTTTCTGCGCGATTGCCAGCTCGTCCGTCGGCTTGGCGAAATGGTCTAAACCGATATATTCGTAACCAGCGCCGAGCAGTTTTTCAATCGTCATTTTGAAAATATTGAGCCGCTCGTCCGGCGCCGGAATCGCTTCCGCCGGAATGACGTTTTGATGTTTTTTGAGCCACGGAACGTGCGCGTAATTAAAAACGGCGATGCGATTCGGCGAAATATCTATAATCTTTTCAACCGTTTCTCGAAAAGAATCGAGCGTTTGATACGGCAAGCCGTAAATCAAATCCAGGTTGATGCTTTCAAATCCGAGCCGGCGCGCCCATTCGACGGCGCTGCGCGTAATTTCTTCGGACTGGACGCGGTTAATCGCCGTCTGCACCTGCGGGTTAAAATCCTGCACGCCCATACTCAGGCGATTAAAGCCCGATTCGCTGAATGCGCGAACGTGTTCAAACGTCAGCCCGCGCGGGTCGATCTCGACGCTCGCTTCGATGTCTTCGGCAAAATCGAATTTGCTTTTGATAAACTCGCCGACATCCCGGATTTCTTCGGGAAAAAGATACGAAGGCGTGCCGCCGCCCCAGTGCATCTGCGCGATTTTTCGTTTTTTGCTAACCAGCGGCGCGACGCGCCCGATTTCCTTTTTCAGATATTCGTTGTATTCGCGAATCATCCGCCGGTCGCGCGAAACCATCATATTGCAGCCGCAGAAATAGCAGAGCGACTCGCAGAAAGGAAAGTGAAAATAAAGCGAAATCTCGCTCGCGGTTGATGCGGAATTGGTGTCGATTATTTCGTTTTTGAAATCTTCCGCCGTAAATTCGGGCGAAAAAACCGGCGCGGTCGGATACGATGTGTAACGCGGTCCGGGCTGGTTAAACTTTTTGAGGACATCAATATCAATTTCTTTAAAATTACTCATTTTTCTAAAGCGTAAAATTCAGCTTTGCGCGATTCCTTGTTCGTGATATTCGATGCTTAATTCCTTGACGCAGTTCACAAAATACCGCGCGTTTTCGACCGGCGTCTGCGGCAGAATGCCGTGTCCGAGATTGAAAACGTGTCCCGCGCCGTGCCCGAATTTCTGCAAAATCCTGGCGGTTTCCGCTTTTATTTTTTCCTTCGGCGCAAACAAAACGCAGGGGTCGAGATTTCCCTGCAAAGCTTTTCTATCGCCGACTTCCGCGCGAACGTCGCCGATGTCTTTCGTCCAGTCGATGCCCAGCGCGTCGCATTTCAAATCAGCCAGTTTCTTTAGGCAAGCGACGCCTTTGGCGAAAACAATTACCGGCGCGCCATTGGTTTCCAGACGCTCGCAAATGTATCTGATGTATTTCAGAGAAAATTCCTCGAAATCCGTCGGCGATAAAATTCCCGCCCACGTGTCGAAAATCTGCACGGCATCGCAGCCGGCGCGAATTTTGGCGTTCAGATAATCGACGACCGCATCGGCGAGCTTTTGCAAAAGCTCGTGCGCCGCCGCCGGTTCGCGGTAAATAAAGCTTTTGGCGACATCGAAATTTTTCGAGCCTTTGCCTTCGACCATATAAGTCGCCAGCGTCCACGGCGCTCCCGAAAAACCGATTAAAGGAACGCGACCCGCGAGTTTTTCCTTCGTCAATTTTATCGCGTCCATTACGTAAGAAAGCCGTTCGGTGACGCCTTCCGTTTCGAGAGAATTTATCTGGTCGCGGCTTCTGAGCGGGTTGTCAAACACCGGACCTTTCGATTCGATGATTTCCAGCCGCATTCCCATCGCTTCGGGAATCACGAGAATATCGGAAAACAAAATCGCCGCGTCGACGCCGATAATATCGATTGGCTGAACGGTGACTTCGCTGGCGAGTTCCGGCGTTTTGCACAAGGTTAAAAAATCGCTTTTCTCCCGAATCGCGCGGTATTCGGGCAAATAACGACCGGCTTGACGCATAATCCAAACCGGCGTTCGCTCGGTCGCCTGACGTTTGCAGGCTCTGATAAATATTGAATTTTCGCTCAAAATACTTCCTATTAGACCGAGAAAAATTAACCGCAGAATTTACGGATAAACCGTGATAAAAAACAAAAGATAAAAACTATCTCTTAAAATTCGCGTCTCGTCCGTGTAAATGCGAACCGGAACGGTTAATTTTTTCTCAAATATTCAATCAATCCCAAAGCAAAATCTTCGGCGCTCGCTTTCGGAGAAATAAAATCTACCTTTAAATTTTTCGCGGCGGCTTTTTTCGCCGTCGTCGCGCCGATTGCCGCGATTTTTATTTCGTTCGGCGAAAAATCGCCGAACGTTTTCACAAAACTTTCAATTCCCGACGGGCTGAAAAAGCAAATCCAATCGATCGCGCCGCGCCGCAGTTTTTCGCGGATTTCAGTAATCAAAGTTTCATCGACCGAGTTTTCGATTGTTCGATAAACAACAATTTCGTCAATCTCGGCGACCGTTTTTAAAAGCTCCGGAATCATTCGCAGGCTTTTGTCGCCGCGCACGAAAAGAAGATTTTTACCGGCAAATTCGCTGCGCTCGAAAGAATTTATAAACTCTTCCGCCGTATTCGCCTTTTCGCCGAAAACGGTTTCAAAACCCGTATTTTCAAATAATGATTTCGTCCTGTTCCCCAAAACGTAAACTTTTCCGCGAAAGCCGCTTTTCCGGTTTCTTTGCAAAAAAACCTCCGCCGCCTTCGGACTCGTGAAAAATAAACCGTCGTATTTTTCCAGCATTTCCAGCTTTTCGTCCAGCTTGCTCAAATCTTCGAGCGGTAAGGTTTGAATCGACGGAAAATTTATAATTTCAAAACCGTTTTCTTTCAGCCGCAAGCTGAACTTATCAAATTCACGGGCGATTAAAATAAGCGGCGGCTTTTTCAAATAACCATTTCCTTTGTCTTTTCAACAGTTTCGCGCGTTCGCTCCAGCAATTTGTCCGCGCCTTTTTCGATTAAATTTTGCGCCAGTCGTTCGCCCAATTGAGCGGCGTTTTCCTTTTCGCCGGAAATCGAATCGCGCAAGTTTACGCTTCCGTCCAGGTCGCCCGCCATTGCTTCCAGATAAATTTTATCATCTTTTAAAAAAGCGTACGCGCCGATGGGAACCTGGCAGCCGCCTTCGAGCGCGCGCAGAAGGCTTCTTTCCGCCGTTACGCAAATTTGCGTGTTTCGGTCGTTTAACGGTTGCAGCAGTTCTTTTAATTCCGCGTCGCTGCTGCGGATTTCAACGCCCATCGCGCCCTGGCTGACTGCCGGGAGCATAATCTCGAACGGAATAATTTGTTTGATATGCGCGTCCAAGCCGAGACGATGAACGCCCGCAAAGGCGAGGATCATCGCGTCCAAATCCGATTCTTCAAATTTTTTCAGACGCGTCGGCACGTTTCCGCGAATTTCAAAAATCCGCAAATCGGGACGATAATTTAAAAGCTGACTTTTCCGGCGCAGGCTGCCGGTCGCCACGCGAGCGCCTTGCGGCAAATCGTCAATCGAAGCGGCGGATTTGGCAATCAAAACGTCGTTCGGCGTTTCTCTAGCCGATACCGCGCCGACGGTTAAGCCTTCGGGCTGAACGGTTTGCAAATCTTTCAGGCTATGCACGGCGAGGTCGATTTCGCCGTTTAAAAGCGCGGTTTCAATCTGCCGCGTAAATAAGCCTTTGTCGCCGATTTTCGCCAGCGCGACGTCGAGCAGCCGGTCGCCCGTGGTTTTGATGATTTTGATTTCGAGATTGAGCGAGGGAAAAAATTCTTCGAGCTTCGCCCGGACGTAATTCGTCTGCCAGAGCGCGAGCTCGCTGCCGCGCGAGCCGATAATCAGATTGTTTTTACGCATCTAAAACCTCGAAAGATGCGTTTTTCATCGTCTGGAGCTTTTGGATTAATTCGACGTGATTTTTTAAATCGTCTTTCAGATTGCCGTTATTTCGCATCGCCAGCTTGTGCAGCTCGGAAACGTTTTTGACCAGAAACTGTTTGATTTTCAGGATTTCGGCGACGGTCGATTTATCGGGCTTGGTGCGCGTTTTTTGAAAAACCGGCATCAAAGGCAGCGAATAATACCACATCAGAAAATCGCCCATTTCCTTTGAAATCAGCTTTTTGACGTGCGGCAAATCACGCATTCGCTTTTCGAAATTGCGGTCGACAATCGCGTGCAAATCGTCGATGTTTTTCAAAACGACCGACTCGTTTTCGCCGGCGGACGGCTCGATGTCGCGCGGCACGGCAATGTCGATCAGGAGAATTTTATTGATTTGACGGCTGAAATCTTCGGCGCAGAGAATCGGCGCGGGCGAGCTGGTCGAGCTGATAACGATGTCGGTCCGGTTCAGGTAATTTTTAAAATCTTCAAAATCGATAATTTCGCTCTCGAAGTGATAATTTTTGTGCAGATTCGCCAAAAGTTCAGCGGCGTGAGCGCGCGTGCGGTTGGTGATGAAAATTTTCCCGACCTGTCTTTTTATCAGGCATTCGGCGGTCAATCGGGCGGTTTCGCCCGCGCCGATTATCAAAACCGATTTGTCTTTGAGCGAAGGAAAAGTTTCGAGCGCCAGCTCGACCGCCGCCAGGCTGATGGAAATCGCGCCTTTGTGAATCGAAGTTTCGGTATAGGTTTTTTTGCCGATTTTAAAAGCGCGCTGCGAAAGCTGGTTGAGAATTTTTCCGGTCGAGGCGTGGTCTTTCGCCGTAAAATAAGCGTTTCTTAATTGCTGCAATATCTGCGTGTCGCCGATGATTTTCGAGTCGATACTGGTCGCCACTCTGAAAAGCTGCTGGCAGGCGGCGCACGAAATGAATGTAAAAAAATGTTCTTTGCGGACGATGCCCTCGACGTTTTTGAATTCGATGACGAGGTCTTTGTAAAAATCCAAATCCGTGTCCGCGTCGCAGACGCCGTAAATTTCCGTGCGGTTGCAGGTCGATAAAATCACGCATTCCGGCAGAGTTTCCCGCAGCCGCGCGAGCAGCGCCGGAATTTCCGATTCGTGAATGTAGAGTTTTTCTCTGACTTCTATCGGCGCTGTTTTGTGGTTGAGCCCAAACGCAAACAGCATTTGTTGGTCGGCAGTCTTTTCCAAGCGAATTTTCCTAAAACCTTTTGTTTATTGATTCGTAAGCTTAAATTTTCGGATATACAAATTTCATTATATCGAAAAAGCTTTCGTAATAAAGAGTAGTCCTCATAAATTCGGAAAAAATACTTGATAAGAACAATTTATAAATCGCCGGAAAATTTCGGGAACAGTCAGACGGGAAACTACGGATTGCCGTCTGCCGGGAGCGATTATGACAGTAAGGCTCGCGATTTTTATTTGCTGAAAGCGATTTTCAAAGGCGGAAATGTAATTATGAAAGAGCGTGTTTCATAATTTACGTTCCGCCTTTGTGATTTACTTGGATTTTTGAGTCAGATTGGCAATCGCTTCGGCTAATTCCTGAATATCCACAGGTTTTGACAGGTGAAGCTGGAAGCCCGCCGAAAGAGCCTGCTCGCTGTCTTCGGGACGCGCCATCGCGGTCAGCGCGATAACCGGAATGTGGACGCCGGTTTCGCTGTTTAAAGAGCGGAGCTTGTTTATCAGCGCGTAACCGTCTTCGCCCGGCATATTAATATCGGTTAATAAAACGTCGGGCTGCCATTCGGCAATCGACGTGAAGGCTTCGGAAACCGAGGCGGAAGCCTGTGCTTCCGCGCCCCATTGATTCAGGGCAAAGGCGAGCATCTCGCAGGTGTCCGCGTCGTCATCGACAATCAGCACGCGCACGCCTTTCAGTTCCGGCTCGGCGATTTTATCCGCCTTGTGCCCGTTTGTTTCTTCCTGAACCGGCTCGACCGGCGCCGTAGCAGCAGCGGCGATTGTCATCGAACGGGGAAGCGTGATGGTAAAAGCCGCGCCTTTATCGAGTCCGTCGCTCGCCGCCTGAACCGAGCCGCCGTGCAGCTCCGCCAGATGCCGCACGATTGCCAGACCTAAACCTAAGCCGTTGTGCATTCGGGTGCTGGAACTGTCTTCCTGCCGAAAGCGGTCGAAAACGAAAGGCAGAAATTCGGGCGCGATGCCCTGTCCGCTATCCGTGACGATTATCTGAATTTTATCGCTGCTTTGTTCGAGACGAATTTCGACCTCGCCGCCGGGCGGCGTGAATTTGACGCCGTTGGTGAGCAGATTCCAAATCATCTGCTGCAATCTCTGCGAGTCGCAGGTTATCGTTTCGTCTTCGGAATTGTAGACGGCTGAAAGCGTCACGCCTTTGGCTTCCGCCGCCGGACGAACGACGTCAATCGCCGCTTCGATAAGAGGGATGAGCGGCGTCGGCGACAGATTCAGACGCAGATTGCCGGTGATAAGACGCGAAGTGTCGAGCAAATCATCGATTAACTGCACCTGCGATTTCGCATTGCGATAAATCGTTTCCAGCGCGCTCGCCCGCTCGTCGCCTTCGAGTTTGCCGGCTTGCAGGATTTGTCCCCAGCCTAAGATGGCGTTGAGAGGCGTGCGCAGCTCGTGCGAGACGGTGGCGAGAAATTCGTCTTTCAGACGGCTCGCCGCTTCCGCCTGCTCGCGCAGGTGTTTTTCGCGCAGCAGCAGACTTTCGCGCTCGGCTTCGACGCGCTTGCGCCGGATGAACTGACCGATTTCGCTGCCGATGGCGTCCAGCATATTGATTAAAGCCTGGTCGTGCAGCAGCGGCTGGCGCGTGAAAAATTCGATTACTCCGTAAAAATCCCTGCCGATTTTGATGGGAAAGCCGACGCCGCTGTGCAACCCGATCGAGGCGGCGAAAGCGGCGCGCGGAAATTTTTCCTCTCTAATCGTGTCGGGCAGCCAGACGGGCGCGTTTTTCGCCCAGACGTGTCCCGGCAAGCCTGTGCCGCGCGCGAGCTTTCGGCGGCGCGTTTCGGCAATAAACGCCGAAACGTCGCCGGCGTCTTTCGATGTTTCGAGGTATGTGCAGGAAAGCTTCGCGCCCGATTCGTCCGGCAGCCAGAGGCAGCTGATGCCCGCCTGCAAATGATCGCAGAAAGTTTTGAGAATCAGCGGCGCGGCGGCTTCCAGGCTGCGCGCCGCGGCGAGCGTTCGCGTGATTGAGTGCTCGGTCGCCAGCCGCGCTTCGGATTGTTTACGGACGGCTATCTCGTTTTCCAGCTCGCGGTTGGCTGATTCGAGCTGCTTCGTGCGATGGCGGACGCGCGCTTCCAACTCGGAATTTAAGCTGTCCAATTCACAGTTGGCTTGTTCAATCAACGCCGCCTGACGCTTGATTTCCTGATTCTGCCGGAAAAGCTCGGTGAAAAAACGAACCTTCGATTTGAGAATTTCCGGCTCGAACGGCTTGGTCATATAATCGACCGCGCCGAGCGAGTAACCTTTAAAGACGTATTGCTCGTCGCGGCTCGTCGCCGAGACGAAAATAATCGGCGTCCGCTGCGTCCGCTCGCGCTCGCGAATCAATTCCGCCAGTTCAAAACCGTTCAGACCGGGCATTTGAACGTCAAGTAAAATCAAGGCGACATCTTCGACGAGCAAAAAACGCAGGGCTTCGCGACCGGACGTGGCGCGAATCAGATTCTGTCCCAAATCCTCCAGAATCGTTTCCATCGCCAGCAGATTTTCCGGTCGGTCGTCAACCAGCAGAACGTTTGCCTGAGATTCCGATGCCATTAACCCTCCTGAATCTTGAAGCGGAAAGCAAACATCCCCGAATGCAATGTTTGCTTTCCAATCTTCTATTGTTCTACTTATCGAGCCAAATACGCAAGAGCGACAGCAGTTGTTCGGTGTCCACCGGCTTCGTAATATAATCCGACGCTCCGGCTTCCAGACATTTCTGGCGGTCGCCCTTCATGGCTTTGGCGGTCACGGCAATAATCGGAATCGACTTGAATTTCGGAATCTGGCGGATTTCGTGCATCGCCTCGTAACCGTCCATTTCCGGCATCATAATGTCCATCAAAACGCCTTCGATGCCCGGCGTTTTCTTGAGCGCTTCGATGCCGTCGCGCCCGTTTTCGGCGTAGACGACCTGCATCTGCTGGCGTTCGAGCGCGCTGGTCAAAGCGAAAATGTTGCGAATATCGTCGTCCACGATTAACACTTTTTTGCCTTCCAGACGCGGGTCGACGCGATTGACGCGCATCATCATATTCTTTTGCGAAGCGCTTAAATCGGCGACGTCGCGGTGCAGAAACAGCGCCGTTTCATCGACCAGTCTTTCGAGCGAATCGGCGTCTTTGATGATAATCGTTTCGGCGAGCTTCTTTATCCGCGTCGTCTCGCGTTTCGTCAAATCCTTGCCCGTGTGGACGATGACGGGCAGCTCCGGAAAGCCCGATTTCTGTTTGATTTTGCCAATCAGTTCAGACCATTCCATATCGGGCAGCATCAAATCGACAATCGCGCAGTCGAAGCGCGCCTGCTGCAAAGTGTTGAGAGCCTCTTCGCCCGTCCCGACCGACGTTATCTCGACGTCTTCGCCGCCGATCAGCTCGTTGATGCTGCGCTGAAGCGTTTCGTCGTCTTCGATGAGCAGCAGTTTTTTCACCTTCCGCGAGACGAAGTCCTTCAGGCTGACAATGCCTTCAACGAGTTTTTCGCGATTGACCGGCTTGGTGATGTGCCCGAGCGCGCCCAGTTTCAGAACGCGTCGCCAATCGTCGATGACCGAAACAATCTGCACCGGAATGTGACGCGTCGAAGGGTCGTGCTTCAGACGGTCGAGAACGGCGTAGCCGTGCATTCCCGGCAGCGTCAAGTCCAGCGTGACGGCGTCGGGACGATATTTTCGCGCCGTCAGCAGCGCTTCGTCGCCGCGCTGCGCGACCAGGCATTTAAAGCCCTGTTCGTGCGCGATATCGACCAGAATGCGGGCGAAAGTGCTGTCGTCTTCGACAATCAGCAGCACGCGGTCGTCCGGCTTAATCTCGCCTCTATCGTCGCTGACGATGATTTGCACGCGCGAAATCGCTTCGTCTTCGGATTCGCGCGAAAGGGAAATCAGGCTCTGGCGCGCCCGCCCGTTGCCGGTCGCGAATTCGTCTTCCGGGTCGTCCTGCGGCGTTAAAACGGTCGGCTGGTAATTTTCCGGCAGATAGAAAGTGAACCGGCTGCCTTCGCCCGGTCGGCTTTCCAGAGTGATTTCGCCGCCGAGCAGACGCGCAATCTCGCGGCTGATGGAAAGTCCCAAACCCGTGCCGCCGTATTTGCGGCTCGTCGTTCCGTCGGCTTGCTGGAACGCCTCGAAAATAAGCTGCTGCTTGTCTTCGGGAATACCGATGCCGGTGTCGCTGACTTTGAAAGCGATAACCGAAGAAGCCCGGTTCAGGCTGTCGTTATCGTAGCTCCAGCCGCTTTCGGCGGTGCTGACCTGGACGGCGACTTGCCCTTGATGCGTAAATTTAAACGCATTCGAAAGCAGATTTTTGAGCACCTGGCGCAGGCGTTTGACATCGGTCTGCATATGTCTGGGCAACTGCTCGTCGAGTTCGATAACGAGCTGAAGTCCTTTGTCCTGCGCGATCTGGCTGAACGTGCGCTCGATGTCGCCCTGCAGCTCGCCGAAATGAACTTCGCCGATTTCGACGCCCATCGTGCCGGATTCGATTTTCGACAAATCGAGAATTTCGTTGATCAGCGCCAGAAGGTCAGCGCCCGACGAGTGAATCGTTTCGGCAAACTCGATTTGTTTTTCGTTGAGCGTGCCGTCCGGATTTTCCGAAAGCATTTTCGAGAGAATCAGCATCGAGTTGAGCGGCGTGCGCAATTCGTGCGACATATTGGCGAGAAACTCGGATTTGTATTTCGACGACAATGCGAGCTGTTTCGCTTTGTCTTCGAGCGCGACGCGGGCGAGTTCGATTTCGCGGTTTTTCTGTTCGACCTCGGATTTCTGTTCGAGCAGAAGCTGCGCTTTTTCTTCAAGCTCCTGGTTGGTTTGCTGGAGTTCTTCCTGCTGCTGTTTCAGGAGTTCTTCGGAAGTTTGCAGCGACTGCGCCTGAAGTTCCAGACGGCGGTTCGTTTCCTGCAACTCGGCTTGTCCGACCTGTAATTCCTGCGCGAGCGACTGCGATTGTTTCAAGAGTTCTTCGGTTCTCATATTCGCTTCAATCGTGTTGATAACGATACCGATGGATTCGGTCAGCTGGTCGAGAAACGCGAAGTGAATTTCGTTGAAAGGGTTGAACGAAGCCAGCTCGATAACGGCTTTGACCTGTCCTTCAAACAGAACGGGCAAAACGACGATGTTCGACGGAACGGCTTCGCCCAAGCCGGAATTGATTTTGACGTAATCGGGCGGAACGTTGTTGATGATGATTCTTTCTTTTTCCAGCGCGCATTGCCCGACAAGGCTTTCGCCGAGCTTAAACTCGTTGGAGACGGATTTGCGTTCGCGATAAGCGTAAGACGCGAGCAGTCGCAGAACGGTTTCGTCCTCGACCGTATTCGTAATGTAGAAAACGCCGTGCTGCATTTCGACGAGCGGAGCCATTTCCGAAAGAATCAAGCGAGCAACGGTAAGCAAATCGCGCTGACCTTGCAAGAGCCGCGTAAACTTGGCGAGATTGGTTTTCAGCCAGTCCTGCTCGGTGTTTTTCTGCGTCGTCTCGCGCAGGTTGCGAATCATCTCGTTTACGTTGTCTTTCAAAAACGCGACTTCGCCCGACGCGTCCACCGTAATCGAGCGCGTCAAGTCGCCTTTCGTCACGGCGGTCGCCACGTCAGCCATCGCGCGCACCTGGTTCGTCAGGTTCGCCGCCAACTGGTTCACGTTGTCGGTCAAATCGCGCCACGTTCCCGAAGCTCCCGGAACGTTCGCCTGTCCGCCAAGCTCGCCTTCGATTCCCACCTCGCGCGCCACGGTCGTCACCTGGTCGGCGAAGGTGGCGAGCGTGTCGATCATCGCGTTGATGGTGTCGGCAAGTTCGGCGATTTCGCCCAGGGCTTCCACTTCGAGCTTGCGATTCAGGTTGCCGTTTGCCACGGCGGTCACAACGCGGGCAATTCCGCGCACCTGCGTCGTCAGGTTGGAAGCCATAAAGTTCACGTTGTCGGTCAAATCTTTCCAGACGCCCGCCACACCTTTCACTTCAGCTTGTCCGCCCAATTTTCCTTCGGTTCCCACCTCACGCGCCACGCGCGTCACTTCCGAAGCGAATGAATTAAGCTGGTCAACCATCGTATTAATCGTGATTTTCAGCTCAAGAATTTCGCCCTGCACGTCAACTGTAATCTTCTTCGACAAGTCACCGTTCGCCACAGCCGTCGTAACTGTTGCAATGTTACGCACCTGCGAAGTTAAGTTCGAAGCCATAAAGTTCACGTTGTCAGTCAAGTCTTTCCATGTTCCCGAAACGCCGCGCACGACAGCCTGACCGCCCAATTTACCTTCGGTTCCCACTTCACGAGCCACACGAGTCACTTCGGACGCGAATGATGAAAGCTGGTCAACCATCGTATTGATGGTGTTTTTCAATTCCAGAATTTCGCCTTTTACGTCAACCGTGATTTTCTTGGAAAGGTCGCCCGTTGCCACAGCCGTCGTCACGTCGGCGATGTTACGCACCTGCGAAGTTAAGTTCGAAGCCATGAAGTTCACGTTGTCGGTTAAATCCTTCCACGTTCCCGAAACGCCGCGCACGACAGCCTGACCGCCTAATTTTCCTTCGGTTCCCACCTCGCGCGCCACGCGTGTCACTTCGGACGCAAATGATGAAAGCTGGTCGACCATCGTGTTGATGGTGTCTTTGAGTTCTAAAATCTCACCCTGCACATCGACGGTGATTTTCTTCGACAAGTCGCCGTTTGCCACAGCCGTTGTAACCGCCGCGATGTTGCGCACCTGTCCGGTCAGGTTCGAAGCCATGAAGTTCACGTTGTCAGTTAAATCCTTCCACGTTCCCGAAACGCCCTTGACCTGCGCCTGACCGCCGAGTTTTCCTTCGGTTCCCACTTCGCGTGCCACGCGCGTCACTTCCGAAGCGAATGAATTAAGCTGGTCAACCATCGTGTTGAGCGTGTCTTTGAGTTCTAAAATTTCGCCGCGCACCTGGACGGTGATTTTTTTCGACAAGTCGCCGTTTGCCACGGACGTTGCCACTTCGGCGATGTTGCGTACCTGCGCCGTCAGGTTTGAGGTCATCAGGTTGACGTTATCCGTTAAGTCTTTCCAGACGCCGCCGACGCCCTTAACTTCCGCCTGACCGCCTAATTTTCCTTCAGTTCCTACTTCACGAGCCACACGAGTTACTTCTGATGCGAATGAGTTGAGCTGGTCAACCATCGTATTGATGGTGTTTTTCAATTCCAGAATTTCGCCGCGCACGTCGACGGTGATTTTCTTGGAAAGGTCACCGCCCGCCACCGCCGTGGCGACTTCGGCGATGTTGCGCACCTGTCCGGTCAAATTGCTGGTCATCAGGTTTACATTGTCGGTCAAATCTTTCCAGACGCCCGCCACGCCTTTTACTTCGGCTTGTCCGCCCAATTTACCTTCGGTTCCTACCTCTCTCGCCACGCGCGTTACTTCGGAGGCAAAAGATGAAAGCTGGTCAACCATCGTGTTGATGGTGTCTTTGAGTTCTAAAATTTCGCCCTTAACGTTAACCGTAATTTTCTTGGAAAGGTCGCCGTTTGCCACGGCGGTCGTTACTTCGGCGATGTTTCGCACCTGTCCGGTGAGGTTGTTCGCCATCAGGTTTACATTGTCGGTTAAATCCTTCCACGTTCCCGAAACACCTTTTACTTCCGCCTGACCACCGAGTTTTCCTTCGGTTCCTACCTCGCGCGCTACGCGCGTCACTTCTGATGCAAAAGACGAAAGCTGGTCAACCATCGTGTTGATGGTGTTTTTCAATTCCAGAATTTCGCCTTTTACGTCGACGGTAATTTTTTTACCCAAATCGCCGTTTGCCACGGCGGTCGTCACGTCGGCGATGTTGCGCACCTGTCCGGTGAGGTTCGACGCCATCAGGTTGACGTTGTCGGTCAAGTCTTTCCACGTTCCCGAAACGCCTTTGACCTGCGCTTGTCCGCCGAGTTTTCCTTCGGTTCCCACTTCGCGTGCCACGCGCGTCACTTCCGAGGCGAAAGCGCCGAGCTGCGCGACCATCGTGTTGACGGTTTTACCCGTGCGCAGGAATTCGCCTTTGAGCGGTCGCCCATCGATTTCCAGATTGAAGTTTTGCGACAAATCGCCTTCGGCGACCGCGCCGATAACGCGGGCGACTTCCGTCGTCGGCTGCGCCAAATCGGTAATCAGAGTGTTGACCGAGTTGATACACGAAGCCCACGCTCCCGTCGCGTGGCTCAAGGTTGCGCGCTGCGCGATTTTTCCTTCCTTGCCGACGACTTCGCTGATGCGCCCGAGCTCGGACGTGAGCATCTCGTTGCGCTCGATAATTTCATTCAGAGCATCGTAGATTTTTCCTGCAATCCCGATTTCGTCGGTCGGCATACGGCTTGAGAAATCGCCTTTTTTGACTGCCGTCAGGACGCTTAATAATAATTTCTGGTCGAGAAAATCGGTTTTGGCGTGCCCGTTTGTTTTGGCGCGCCCGTTGGCGGCGGTTGCGGTGCGCCCGTTGGTTTTCGATTTGGTGACAGGCTTATTGGTCGTCACAGCGCTCATATTTAAATCCCCTTTTGCGAACAATAATAAGAACCAATGGTATGGTAGTTTTTTTGACTCACAGAATAGATAGTTTAGCCGCAAAAAGGCTAACTCTCCAAATAGTATAAAACTTCATCAAATCTATTTCTAGTGAAATATTTCCTGAGAACCGAGAACCGGAAATCGAGAACCGGGAACCGGGAACCATTACCTCTTCCCGGTTCCCGGTTCTCAGTTTTTTATTGTAATCTGGAAACAAAAGGAGTAATTTAAATAATACCCCGGTTAGCGAAACTGCCGGATATAAACTTGTTAGCTTTATAAGCGGGAAATTTCAAACGCGAAATTTCTTAACGGTCACTCAGATATTTTAAGACGATAAGGATTAAATGAATGTCCTATTTTGAAGTACAAGCTATGCCCAAAACGATTCTGATTGTCGAAGATTATGCCGATTCTCGCAGCCTGATGCGTTTTATGCTGGAATCGAATGGTTACGCGGTGATAGAAGCTTCGAACGGCGAGGAAGCGGTCGAAACGGTAAAATCGCACGTTCCCGATTTAATCCTGATGGATATGTCGATGCCCGTGATGGACGGTTTGACGGCGACGCGCATTCTCAGAAAATTTGACGCCACCGCCCGTCTGCCGATCATCGCCGTTACCGCCTACGGAAAATCCTATTACCGGCAGGCGATGGAAGCCGGCTGCGACGATTTAATCAACAAACCGCTCGACCCGCGCGTGCTCGAGCCGATTCTCGACCAATATCTCGGACATTAATCGCAAATTAATTTTAACCGCGAAACAAGCGAGAAAGCGCGCGAAATAAAGATTCAATCTTTATTTCGCGCGCTTTCTCGCTTGTTTCGCCAGCCGGAAAATAAAACCTGATAGACGAAAAATAAAAGTAAGCGCACGGAAAACAAAAGTCGATACGCGAAAAACATAAAGTTAACCGGCGGAAAACGGAAATGCGCGGTTTGATGAGATTACCGGCGTTTGCGATTTGGAAATCGAGCCGGACAAGGTAAAATCCGAGCAGAAGTGTTGCCGATTATCGCCAAAATCTCGTTGATATTGTTTCTGGTCGCCGTGCCGTTTCTGTTTTACGGCTTCGGCAGGGAAACGCTCGAACTGATTCCGCAAATCTCGCTCGGCAACGCGCGCTGGTTTGCCTTTCTGGTCGGCGCTGCCGTTTTCGTTCCGAGCCTGTTCATCGCCCGCCGCCTTTTTCCGGCGACTTGGTCGTATCTCCAAACGCTCGAACACGAGCTGACGCATCTTCTCGTCGGCTTGCTGTTTCTGAAAATTCCGGTCGGCATTCGCGTCAGCGCGCACGAAGGCGGCGAAGTTCGCCAAATCGGACTCGGCACGACCGGGCAGACGTGGGTCACGCTCGCGCCTTATTTTTTTCCGACCGTTTCGCTGGCGGTTTTGATTTTCGCTTATTTCGCGGGTTTAAATTCCGGACTTTTGCTCGGCATTCTGGGCTGGACAACCGTTTTTCACCTGGTCACGAACTGGAGCGAGACGAGCTTTCGCCAGCCCGATTTGCGCAAAGCCGGTTTGCTGAAAACGCTTCTGATTCTGCCGGTGATGAATCTGATTTGCTACGGCTCGGTGCTGGCTTTCGTCGC
Source organism: Pyrinomonadaceae bacterium (assembly GCA_036388635.1). Classification (GTDB taxonomy): domain Bacteria; phylum Acidobacteriota; class Blastocatellia; order Pyrinomonadales; family Pyrinomonadaceae; genus JALZHR01. Next base: position 779 of record DASVRL010000264.1, on the reverse strand, counting down.
GGGCGGCGGAAAAGGCTTCGGCGCTTTCTGGTATCAAGGCTTGGGCGCGTCGCTCGGTTTATTGAAACAGATAATTTTTCGCAGTTTTTAAGAAAACGAATTTTTCGCGGGCAGAACTTTGTTTGCGCCGCTCGCCTGTATATTATATTTATCCGAATAATTAAGGAGCCGCTTTGGATGCCGAAAAATACAAATATTCTTTTGATTCGCCACGCCGAAAAACCGACCGGCGCTAATGACCCGACGCTGGCTGTCGCCGGGCAGGAACGGGCGCAGGCGTACGTCATCTATTTCCAGAATTTTTTGATAAATTCCGAGCCGGTCAAATTGAATTACCTGTTTGCGACCGCCGAATCCTCTGCCAGCAATCGACCTTATCTGACGATAGAACCTTTGGCAAACGCTCTCGGGCTTTCCATCAACAATAATTACGCGGATAAGGATTACAAGAGCCTGGCGAAAGAAATACTGCAAAATAACCAATACGACAATTCAGACATTCTTATTTGCTGGCATCACGGCGAGATTCTGGAATTGGCGCACCGGCTGGGAGCGCCGAAAGACAAACTGCCGTCGAAATGGTCCGGCGACGTTTTCGGATGGCTTATTCATCTGGTCTTTGACGCGGACGGAAATCTGACGGTCGAGCCGACGCGGAACGAGCAGTTGATGTATGACGATTACGGGAAAAATCCGCCGTCGAGCTAAATCAAGCGGCGCAGCGGCTGAAAAACTCGCCTTAAGCGGCGAAAAAATTATATACTCTTAATTTCGAGGCG
>DASVRL010000263.1:0-38715 GCA_036388635.1 Pyrinomonadaceae bacterium | reverse complement strand
GAAATAATTTCGATTACCAAAAGCTCGCTGTCCCGACATTTTTCGGCGAAACCGTCGTGCTCGCGCATAACCACGACCAAAAGCATCTCGAATCGCTCGTCTATTTTCCGGGCTTTCGCACCAATGGAATTTTTCTCGATTTGAACAACAATCTCGCGCCGCTCAAAAAAAATTTCCGGCTTTATCTGGTCGACGCCGTCGGTCAGCCCGGAATGAGCGCGGGCAACACGCCCGACGCTAAATCCGGCGAATACGCCGAGTGGATCGGCGAAGTTCTCGACGGCTTAAATTTAGATAAAACCAGCATTGCGGGCGCGTCGTTCGGCGGCTGCTTGTGTCTGAAAGCGGCGCGCCATCTGCCCGACCGCATCAAAAAAGCGATTTTGATGAATCCGTCCGGTTTAACGAGTGTTTCCTTCGCGCCGAAAACCAGTTTTTACAACTTTATGCCGCTGCTGTTTCCGAGCCGCAAAACCGTGGAAAATTTTATGGAATACGTTGTTTTCGGCACGAAGACGAGCGTCTCGGAAGCGTGCTGGAACGCGGTCGCCGAATTCGAGCTGCACGCCATCCGAAATTTCCGTCTGCAAGCCGATTACCCGTATAAAATGAGCGACGCCGAGCTGGCGAATATAACCGTTCCGATTTATCTCATTTTAGGCGAAAACGACCGCTTGATTCCGCCTCAAAAAACGCTCGCGCGCGCCCGAAGGTTATTGCCGACCTTAAAAGAAACGCATGTTCTGAAAGGCGTCGCGCACGGCATCGAATGTTCGCACGAAGCCGTCCGAATTCTTAAAAACATACTGGAAAGCGACTAAAATTCGTCGGGACATTTTTTAAAATCAAATCTCGTCGTAAAAAGACCAAATTTCGTCAAGCCCGCGCAAATTCATTTAACAGGTATTGACAATGCCCGCCCGCAGGAGTATAAAAAAATTGGTTTCAAACGAAACCAATCTTTCAAATCCAATCCGATAAAAATTGACAAAAATTTGATTGACAGGAGTTTTCCTATGGACTTGGTAATTTACTAAGCCGGAGTTTTGTTATTGTTTTGCTTTTGTTGTCGCGTCGCGTCGTGTCGGCGCGGACGTCTTTCGATGCGTCCGGTTGTTTTCTTTCCGCGAGCGTCGAAGGATGATTTTGCGCGCCGAAAAATAAATTTATGAAGCGGGCGATTTATCGGAAATCGTCTTTTTTATGCGGCGCAAAACTTTTTTCGCGCCGCTGATACCTTTTTCCCTTCGCTCTACGCTTATCTAGTTTAAAGCCGAAAAACTCGGACAAATTTTTATAAAGGGAACAAACAAAAGCAATGATGACCAACTCAATAAAATATCTTTTTCTATTAATTTTGTGCCTCGGACTAACCGCCGGCTTAACCAACGTTTCGGCGCAAAACGGCAACGACCCGGTTCTAGTCGCCGCCGGTAAAAAACCGCTCAAACAATCGGACATCAATACGCTGATTGAATTTTACGAGTGGGCTTTCGAAGCGAAATTCAGCGCTGCCCAGCGCCGTAAGTATCAGGAATACACCGTGGAAGAGTTTCGCAGCAGTCCTTCGGAAGTCCGCCAAACGATTGACGAGATGATCGTCACGCTGCCCAAAATTCTTGCCTCCGATGCGGACGTGCAGCAAAAAACGCGCGAAACGTTTCTCGGCACTTTTCTGCCCGAACTGCGCAAAAACAGCGACGCTAACTCCGAGATGCTGGTGCAGATTTACGAGGCGACACGGCGCGGCAACGACGGTGAATCCGACGTCGCCGACAGTAATTCCGAAAACTCGAATTATCCCGTCGAAACCGGCGGCAGCAATAATAACAACGATTCTTCGGATGCCAATGTCGGAAACATTTCCGCGCTCGCCGGTAAATGGGCTTGGGGGCGTTCGGGCAGCAGCACCTATACGACGGGCGGCGCTTATATGGGCTCGAACGGCTCGCGCTTTACTTACCAGTTTTCGCCGAACGGCGCGGTCGAATATACCGGAATTATGAACATGATGACCGGCGGCTGTAAAATGCAGGTCTTCAGAACTATGCGCGGAAAAGCCAGCTTAAAAGGCGACACGCTGACGATAAACTGGTCGCCCGCTTCCTTTAGCCGCGACGATTCGTGCAGCCCTTCGAAGAATTACAAAAAGACTATGCCCGCCGAAACGGAAACCTTCAAAGTGGCTTTCAAAGACTCGTACGGGCAGAAACAACTCTGCCTGACGGGCAAGGACGAAACCTGTTTCAGCCCGGAAAATTAATCGTTAAGCTTGGAAGAAAGATTTTCCGTGAAAAGCGCAGGGCAAACGATTTATCCGTTCGTCCTGCGCTTTTTTTATCAGGCGGGAGCGGCTGCGTCGGCTTCATCCAGAGGGTCGCCGTGTCCTTCGCAGTAATTTTTGAAAGATTCCAAAGCTCTTTTTAAGCTGTCCCGAATCACCGCGTCGAGATTTGTAATCTGACCGCGCAGCCGCTCTTCCTGCTGCTGGCTGATATCGAAGCTCAGATGAACCGTCAGGTCGGCAGCCGAAATGTCCGGTCCGGGCGTGACCTGCGCCCAGCCGCGAAACGCCGTGTAAAATTCGGGACCGAAATCGACTCGCCGGCTTTTTTCGTCAACTCTGAAAAATCCGGTTTGATTAAAACGATAGCCGAAAATTTCGCCCTCGACGCGGACGCGCTCGCCCGATTGGCGTTCAGCTCGACTAACCATCGAAAAATATTTCGGCAACTGTTCGACGGCGGTGACTTGAGAGAAAACCCGCTCCGGCGCGCGGCTGATGGTAATTGATTGTTCGTATTCGCTCATCTCGAAAAAACTCCCTGCCTTTGAAAAGAAAAATGTAATTCGCTAAAAATACAATTCGCCCGTTTACTCGACAAAACAAATTCTAACAGTTTGAAAAGCGCCGTTCTGTCCGGCAGTTGACAAAGCGGCTCTTTGAAACGGCGCGTCGGATTTTCTCTTTCTCCATATCGGCTTTTCCGCAATCGCAAATAATCGGTTTAAGCACGACTTTGCAGATATTCGGAAAGTTTTTCGGCGTCGGAAATCTTAACAACCTCTCTCCAAACCCAATCGACAATAATCAACTCATCGCGTTCAGCAATTTCCCGTATCGCCGCCAAACTATTCGGCACGCCCTGTTCATTTAAGTTATCGAATGAAAACCACGCTCGCCGAATCGCGTCCTGATTAATTTCGGCGAATATCGTCACGTCATTTTCGCCCGCCCACGCCGCGCAATTATCGCAGGTTTCGACGTGTGAGCTGTAACCTGTCTTTACCTGCGCGTGAAAAGACAATCTGTCCTTTAAATTTTCCTTCCACGAATCAAACGGAATCAACAGCGAAGCCAATGTCTGCGGCGGCTCTTCGTTTCGCACATACATCGCCGACCAGCCGAAACCGGTTCTATGCGCTTCGGAAAACTCTTCAATTTTTTTCATCTCGACAAGACAAAATTGCCGAGACGCCGCCGGCAGCAATTCGATTTGACAATAATCGTCTTCGTGAAAATAAATCGGCAGTCTCATTTTCGGACTTAGTTATAAAGTCTCTCCATTTTCGGCGAGATGCTCAAGGCTCGCAGGGCGGCGAGCCAGGCGGCGAAATACACGATTGCCCGCAGCCAGTTTAGGCGCGACCACCAATTGGTCAGGCTGGTTATCTGGTCGGGACTCATCGACGCGACGCCTTCGCCCGTTAGTTTTATGATGTTCGGGACAAACCAGGCGAACGTGGAGATGACGACGATAAGCGTCAGAACGGTTGCCGCCATCCGCCACCGGCGATGTTCCGGGCGCGTTCTCAAACCCGAAAGCAAGGCGGCGACGGTCAGCAGGGCGAGCGTCGGCGTCAGGAAAATCCAGAATCTGCCGCCCTGGTCGAGCGTAAGCTGCGGGTTGGCGACGTTATGCTGATGATAGGCGATAACCGATTCGGGCGGCGCGGCAGCCCACAGAGGCATCACGACCAACGTCTCGTATAAGCCGCCGCCGATCGTGATTCCGAGCGTAATCACGAAAAGCCATAGAAAAATTTGGGCGATTGAAAATTGTCTTGTCATTTATTCCTTCTCATTTCCGGTCGGGAAAACAGATAAAGCGAAGCCGCCGAACATTGATTCACGCCGAATTGTTTTTGTTTGAAGCAGACTTTTATATCGCTGATAGCCCGATAAGTCAAGAAAAACTCGTTTTATTACCAAACTTAACGGATATTTTGCGAACGGCGCTTTCAACGCGGGAAACTTAGATCGGCGCTAATGCGCTTGACCGGGCGTTTTTGAGCGAGAGCGCGGCAGATTGACACTTGAACCGGGTTTTAGGGAACGTCTTTTTTTATTTACAACCGCATTCTTTAGTGATATGTTGCGCTTGTTTATTTTGCATATATCGCAGGAGGAGTGGAAGAAATTGGAGAAACTTGAAGTTAAAACCGGCAAATCACATTTTATTTTAATTGCGCTGCTCGGACTTTTTCTTGTTCCGTTGAGCTTGTTTAATTTGATTAACGGAAGCCTGAACGGCTTGAAGATCGCGCCTTTCGCGATTGGTTTGATGATGCTGGCGGTTTTCGGTTTTGTGGTGTGGCTGATTGCCAGAGGCTATCGCAAATCGGTGAAACATTTCACCGCAGCGGGGCTGACGCGCAACGACGGGCGCGAGATGGCTTGGGCGGATTTGAGCCGCGTGGTCAATCAAATCAGGCTGAAACCGGGCACCAATACAAAGCAGTTGTGGCGCACCGAGATTCATTTTAAAGACGGCAATTCCGCGTGGCTGATTCCCGGCAAAGTCAGTAATTTTCAGGAAGTCAGAGATTTTGTCGGCAAGCTGCCTTGCGAGCATACGGAAGTAAACGTTTAAATTCCCGCCATTCGCTTTGTAGAAATTAAAACCGGCGTCGTAAAAACCGGCGTAACGGCTTTTCTAAATTTCTCGAAACTCTTTTAAGTCAGCCAAAGCTGATGGGTTTTTCCCGGCAGGCGTTGTTGATTTCGTCCGTATTTCTTCAGGCGGGTTTGTCACAGAAAAAGCCGCGCGCTCTAAACATTTAAGAGACGCGGCTTTTAGATAAAACACTTTTGATTTATTACGGAGCTGCCGGCGTCCCGAATCAGGCTCGGAACGCCGGGAAATATGTTTATGCCGGTCAGAGCGGGCGGCGCGAAAATAACGGCACTTATTATTTTCCCTTTACGTCCGCAGTGGTCTATTCGGTCGGCGTTTCTTTGGGCATCAGCGCGTAAACGGCTTCGAGCATCTGGCGCTGGCGAAGCGCGCCGTTCGTGCCGTCGGCTTCGAGGCAGATATACGAAATATTATTCAGCGACGAATAGACCGACAGCGAGCCGTCGTCGACGCTGCATTGTCTGGTCTGGAGCTTTGACGCCGCTTTCTGGACGACGACGTTAAAGCCGCGCTCGGCGAAGAAACCCAGATAAGTCGGGGCGGAAAGAAAGATGAAATTGTCTTCGTCGGTTTCCGTGTTCGAGAGAAAAACGCCGTCCGCCTGGTCTTGAAACGCGCCGTGAACGAGATTGTTCGTGCTCTGCGCTTTCAGAAAGGCGACCGCCGTTAAATCGCTCGACTGCGCGACCAAATCTTTGGCGGAAACATCGACGTTGTTGTGAACGGCGACGATAAAGCGCTCATTTTCTCTGACCGTTTTGCCGTCGGGCGGAAGAAGCAGTTTTAAAAGATTGTCGGCGAAAATTTTGACTGCCGGATTCGGCTCGTAAGCGACGTTGCACATTCTGCCGTTGTCGGTGTAGATGCGGTTCGGGTCGATTGAATAGGTTTTGCCGGCGTATTGAAATTTTAAAAAACGCACGGGTTTGCCTTTTTCGTCGAAAGATTCGATTTCGACGAAGCGCCCGCCTTTCGCCTCGATGGTTTCTTTCGCCAGCCGGATTCCGAGCTGCTCGTTGTGATGCGGCGCGAAGAAGGTGACGCCCGCGCCCGCGTTTTCGTAGACGTTAATGCGGATTGCGGTTTCGCCGAGCATTAAGGCGTGCGTGGTCTTGCGCGTTGCGCCGCTCGTCACGATAAAAGATAAAAGTAAAAATAATATAAAACCCAGCGTTCGCTTCATTTTTGTCCTCTTTTGCATAATTCGCTCAATAGATAAAGCGAATTTCCGTCTGAAAATGGTTCACATTGTGTCCCAATAATCCTCAGACGTGAAACTTTTGACGCGTTTGCCGCGTAACTTGCAAATCTTTAGCCAAAACTTCGATAAAATTAAATAAAAAGGGAAAAAATGAAGAAATTACCAATTTTGCTGCTGTTTATTTTTGCCGTCGGCGTCGGCGCCGCTTTCGCGCAGGCGAAAATGGGCAAGGACGAAAAAGCGATTCGCGCGACTTTGGAGATGACGGCGGAAGGCTGGAACAAGGGCGATTTGAATCAATATCTTTCGGCTTACACGCCGCAGGCGACCGAGATGCTTTCGACCGGTCCGGCGGGCGGCGTCGAAGCGATTGAAAAAACGATGAAGGAAGGCTTCTGGAAAACCGGCAAGCCTCTGCAAGTCTTGCGCTACGAAAATCTCGTCGTCCGGATGATCGGAAAAGAAGGCGCGCTCGTCACCGGTCAATACATCTTATCGGGCGGCGGGCGCGCCGACCGAAAAGGCTGGTTTACGACCGTCTGGATAAAAACCAGGGACGGCTGGCGGATGATTCACGACCATTCGTAAATCGTCTCCGTTTTTTCGGATTTTCGCGCGTCAGCAGCAATTTTCGCGTGTTTGAGGCGATTTTCGCCTGTCAGAGTCGGATTTTCACGCGTTGGAAGCGATTTTCATCCGCTCAAGAGGATTGTTCACTCGTTAGAGACGATTTTCAGCCCGTTGACGATGATTTTCACTCGTTGGCGGCGATTTATCGCTTGTTTGAGACGATTTTTATCCGTTTTTTTGGATTTATCATCCGTTTTTGGTGATTTTCACTTGTTGGAGACGATTTTCACCAAAAAAACCTCGCTACTTAAACCGCAGACCAGGCGAGAAGCGATAAATAATCGCATTCAGCAAATATTTATCGCTTCTCACTTGTCAGTTCTCAGTTATTCCATTTCGACCGCAATCGGCACGCCGTTGCTGAGCATATCGAAAACGCCGGAACGATTTTGCGCGAGCGTGACCAGTTCCTGTATTTTTTCCGGCGGCGCGTCGGCTTTGACGCTCAGGCGAACGCGGATTTTATCCAAGCCGTTGCGCACGTTTTCGTCCAGTCCGAGAAAGCCGCGCAAATCCGTGTCGCCTTCCAGGCTGGATTCGACCGATTCAATCCGAATTCCCTGCGCCGCCGCGTGATAAACAAGCGTCGTCGTCAGGCAGCCCGCCAGCGCGGCTAAAGCGTATTCGACCGGATTGGCGCCGCGGTCTGTTCCCAGCAGAATCGGCGGCTCGTCCTTTTCGAGCACAAAAGAGCGGTCGCGCGAAACTTCCTGACACGCGCCGTACAAATTCCTGATGGTCGTGCGGTTGTTTCCGCCGTTGACCCATTTGTTGCTCGCGCGAAAATTGAATTTGGCGATTTCCGCGTCCGAGCTGACCGCGTCAAGCGTCGCAAAATATTCATCGACGTTGATGCCGTTGACCGTTCGCTGCTCCGCTGCCGGCGGTTGCAGCTCTGCTGTTTGTTGTTCATTTATTGTTACTTCTTTCATAATGATTGCTCCTTTTAATTAAAATATGAACGATGAACGATGAACGATGAATTGCAATTTCAGAGTTCAGAATTCATCGTTTTGCGTTGAGAAGTTTCAGATAAACCGCCCGCTTGCGGCAGGCGGTTCCGACTTAACAAAAAACCGGCGCGATTTGCTCGATTCGTTTTTTCGATTCGGGATTTAACTTTCCTAATGTCGCCAGAAAATTCGGATGCGACATTCCCGCGCCGAGATAAGTCCAGCGATTTGCCTGCTCCTGTATGCGGACAAATTCCGTCCATTCGGCGTCGGACAATTTTCTTCCCGTCGCCGATTCAAAGGCTTTCAGATCGAAACGCGTCTGCTGTTTCAAGCCGGTTTCCAGAAAAGCTATGATTTCCAGGTATTCGTCGACGGCTTTTTCGATTTCTTCGGCGCTCATTTCGGCGGCGAGCGCTTCGACTATCAGCGCGTCGAGCTTGGCGTGCTGCGCCTCTTCGAGCCAGTGATGACGAAGCAGGCTTTTGAATTGCGGGTCGAGTTCATAATTGTCCTTGATGCTGTCGACGTAGTGACGCTGCGTCATCCATTCGATATGCAGAATGGTAATCGCCACGGCGAGCGGCTGATGCGACAGGACAACGGCGGCGACTTCGGCGGGCGGACCGATGACGGCGCATTCGGTATCAAAACCTTTCCGAAATTCTTCGTGAAAGCGTTTGAAAAGCTGTATGTGCTTGGCTTCTTCGCCGGCAAATTGCAGAAAAGCGCGAACTCGGTAATCGTCGCCGTCAGGCAGATGCTGGCGCACGTGGTCGAGCACGAACGGCAAGATGAATTCTTCGACCAGACCGAAAATGACGAGATAGGCGTGTCCGCGAATCTGGTTCAGAATTCGTTTTTCGTCCGCGTTTAAGAAAGCCAATTCATCGACGCGAGCGAGCGATTCGGGCAGAAACGGCTTGCTGAAATCGAGCCGTTTCTCGTCGTTGATAATGTCGTCAACGCACCAGTTGATGCGCTGCGACGCCAGCAAAGTTTCCCGAAAGCCGTATTGCGACGGCGCAGCAGCAGCAGCAGCAGCAGCAGCAGCAGCAGCAGCAGCGTTTGTCTGCGCGTTATTATTTATTAATGATTCCACCAACATTTTTATTTCTCCTTTTCGGGCGCAGCCGGTTTTAAAAGCCGCGCCCGCTGAGCCTGCGCCGCATCCGGACGGCGCAGGGACGCAAATTTATGTGTTAACAGCGGTTAAAAAGATTCTTCGATAAAGTTGCGAGTCATCTTTTCCGTGTTTAGCGCGTTTGGCTCGGTTTCGACGCGTTCGATTCTCTCCGCCAGACGAAATTCGCATTTGTCCGAGTTCGGCAGCTTGCTGTAAACGCGAATCTTGCTGCCCGAAGGAATCAAATTCCCGTCGTTGTCGTAAATTTCCAGCTCTTTTTTCGGCAGCGGCTTTCCGTTTCTGTCGGTAAACTGCATATCGCCCGGATAATTTGAAGGGTTGACGATGCGGTTGTTTTTGCCGCTGTACCAGCCGTCCGCCGAGATAAAAACGGGAATGCTCGCGCCGGTTTTGTCGCTGTTTGCGTAAACCGTAAAAGTGCAGCCCGAAATACTGCTCGTTCTTTTGCCGCGCGCCTTCTCGCACCGCATCGTGTTCGGCGCGAGAAAGCCTTCGACGGCGACGGTCTGCGCTTTCTGATAGGCGCAGACGCGCTCGAGCGGCACGACTTCGCCGGTCGCGTTCGATTTTCCGCCGCAGGCGGTCGCGAAAAGCGCGGCGAAAAGCAAAAAGCCGGTTTTCGATAGATTTCCGTTACTCATAATTTTCACCTTCCGATTTCCGGCAATTACTGTTTAAACAGCTTGCCGTTTTTAATGACCGCCCGCTCGGAACCCTTGATTCTGATTTTGCCGACGCCGACAACTTCGATTTCGCAGTCGCTGCAAACGCTCAAACTAGTCGTGTTGGCATCGATATAAGTGTTCGTCGTGGTCGAATTGGCGTGAATTTTCACCTCGTAGCGCCTGCCGTCTTCGTTCCGCAAATCGCCGCCGAAAACGCCCGCCGCGAAAAGCATCAGAACCGCCAGCAGCTTGGTTATTTGTTTGATTTTCTTCATTTTGATTGCTCCTTCCAGATATTAAAATTTAAAAACTTCTCCGGCTCGCCGAATATGAATTTTTCGAGAACGCGTTTTCGTCCTCAGCCATAAAGACGAAAACCATATTTGAAACCGGACACGAACGGGAGATTTTTATTTTTGCCCGCTAAACAGTTGTGGTAAGCTAATGCCGAATTTGCGCTTTCAGCGCGGTGAATTTTCCGAGATGAATCAACCGGCATCACAAGAAATAACGCAGCTTCTGCTTGCTTGGGGAAGCGGCGACAAAGCGGCTCTGGACGCGCTGATGCCGATTGTCTACGACGAGCTTCGCAAGCTGGCAAAGCGCTATATGCGCCGCCAGAATCCCGACCACACGCTGCAAACGACGGCGCTGGTCAACGAGGCTTACCTGCGCCTGATTGATTCGAGCCGCGTGCGCTGGCAGGACAGAACGCATTTTTTTGCGATTTCGGCGCAATTGATGCGACGCATTCTGGTCGATTTTGCCCGCGCCAAAAACAGCCGGAAACGCGGCGGCGAGCAGATACAAATCACGCTCGACGAACGAATCGAAGCGCCTTTTGAAAAAGAAATGAATCTGGTCGCGCTGGACGAAGCTTTGCAAAATCTGGCGAAACTGAGCCAGCGCCAGAGCCAGATTGTCGAGCTGCGTTATTTCGGCGGCTTGAGCGAAGAAGAAATCAGTGAAACGATGGAAATTTCGACCCGCACGGTGCGCCGCGATTGGAGCCTGGCGCGCGCGTGGCTTTACCGAGAGCTAAACCAAGGCTAGTCAGAACCGCCTGCGGTAGCGGGCGGGTAAATCCTGCAATAAAAATAAACCTTTATGTGGAACGACACCGATATTCCTTTAGCTTATCTCATCACTTTTCGCAGTTATGGAACTTGGCTACACGGCGATGAACGAGGCTCGGTTGACCGTTTTCATAATATCTATGATTCGCCTTTTATCTCTCGTAACGAAAAATGGAATCAACATAATTTCCAAACTCTCAAAGGCGAGCCGGTCAAATTAAACGCCGCGCAACGCAGTTCAGTTGAGAAAGCTATCCGCGAGACTTGCGCAAAACGAAACTGGATTTTACGAGCGATAAATGTCAGGACGAATCACGTTCATCTAGTCGTTTCAATTGGCGTGATAAAACCCGAAAAAGCGCTCAATGCTTTTAAAGCAAACGCTACGCGCCAAATGCGTCAAGACGGTTGCTGGAATCAAACATATAGCCCGTGGGTCGATAAAGGAAGTAAACGATTTTTGTGGAATGAACGTAGTAGTGAATTGGCGATTGATTATGTGATTAACGGTCAGGGCGATGAATTGCCGAAGTTTGATTAAAGACGAATTTTGACCAGGTAGAGCTTTACCCGCCCGCTACCGCAGGCGGTTCTGACCTAATGCTGACACGATGACGCCCGAACAGTGGGAACAAATCAGCGAAATTTATCATTCCGCGCTGGAGATTGATTCGAGCGAGCGGCGAAAAGCGTTTCTCGAACGGATGTGCGCGAATGATGAATTTTTGCGCCGCGAAGTCGAATCCCTGCTCGCCGCCGACTCCGAGCTGGGAGATTTTATCGCCGAGCCGGTCGTCAAAGACATCGCGCCTTTATTGACCGCCGAAAACGCGCCTTCGCCGTCTTTAGCCGGAAAGAGTCTCGGTCATTACCGGATTGTTTCGCTCATCGGCTTGGGCGGAATGGGCGAGGTTTATCTGGCGAAAGATTCAAAGCTCAATCGCTCGGTCGCCATCAAAACTCTGCCGGTTTCGTTGTCGGGCGACCCGAATCACCTGCGCCGTTTTCAAACCGAAGCAAAAGCCGCCGCCACGCTCAATCATCCGAACGTCGCCACGATTTATTCGGTCGAGGAAATCGGCAATCAGCCGTTTATCACGATGGAATACGTCGAGGGAAAATCTCTGGACACGTTTATTCCCGCGGGCGGACTCGATTTGAAGACGTTTCTCGAATGGTTCGTTCCGCTTGCCGACGCGCTTTCGCACGCGCACGAAAAAGGCATTATTCACCGCGACATCAAGCCGGGCAACATTATGATTACGGCTGAAGGCGTCCCGAAAATTCTGGATTTCGGCTTGGCGCAGATTGATAAAGCCGTCACCGCGGCAGCGTCGGCGGGGGCGGAAGATTCATCGACACTGGATATGACTGAGCCGGGACAGATTTTCGGCACGCCTTCCTATATGTCGCCCGAACAAGCCGAAGGCAGGCAGGTCGACCACCGGAGCGACATTTTCAGCCTCGGCGTCGTGATGTACCAGGCGCTCGCGGGCGAGCGACCGTTTAGAGGCAGCAGCTACGCCGCGATTGTCAGCGAATTGATGACCAAAGAGCCGCGCGCCGTCGGCGAAATCAAAACCGGCACGCCTTTTCTGCTCTCGCGCCTCGTGATGCGCTGCCTTTGCAAAGATCGCCGCAAGCGCTTTCAGTCGATGCGCGAAGTGCGCGCCATTCTCGAAGAAACGAAAGCGTCCGTCGAAGCGGGCGAATCTTTGAAAAGCTCTTCGCTGCGTTTTTTAAAATCGAAATCTAAAAGCTCCGGGCGCGGCTGGATTCTCGCGCCGCTGGCTTTGCTGGCGATCGTCGCCGCGTCTTTCGCGCTCTACCGTTTTTTTCAGGACAAGCCGCCGCAGTCGCCGATAAGCTTTGAAAATATGACGCTGCGGAAACTTTCGCAGACCAACAACGTTGCTTTCGCTCAAATCACGCCGGACGGCAAATCAATCGTCTACACCACGATTGACGAAAACGACGGGCGCGCGCTCTGGGTTCGCCGCGTCGACGACAAAAACGCGCTCCAGCTGCTTGCTCCGCAGCCGGTTTTTTTCTGGGGCGGGCTGACCGTTTCAGCCGACGGCAGCCAGATTTATTACATCATCGCCGAAAGGGACGGGCTGCGCCGCGCGCTCTACCGCGTTTCGTCGCTCGGCGGCGCGCCGCGCAAGCTGGTCGAAACGGTCAACGATTTAGGCTCGCTCTCGCCCGACGGGCAGCGCATTCTTTACGTTCGCTACGGCGAAAAACAGGTGCAGATTCTTTCGGCAAACGCCGCTGACGGCGGCGACGAACGCGTGATTCGCACCGGCAAAGACAACGAAATCCTCCGCGACCCGCGATTTTCGCTCGACGGCAAAAGCATTTTTTTCATCAAGTTTGAAAGAATCGACGGCGAAGAATTCTGGTCGCTGGTCGAGACGCCGGCAGCGGCAGCGGCGGGCGGCGAGGACAGAGTTATTCTGCCGCTGCGCAAACCGAGAATCAGCGAAATCGTCGTGCTGAAAGACGGCAGCGGTCTGCTGGTCAATGCGACCGATGCGGTTTCCAATCTCCAGCAGCTTTTCCACGTTTCGCTGCCGAGCGGTCTGGAAACGCGCATCACCAACGATTTGAACGCGTATTTCGGCATCAGCGCCAGCGACGACGGCAAAACCATCGTCGCCACGCAGCGGCAGAATCTCAAAGACATCTGGCTCGCGCCCGAAGGCGACGCCGACAATCTCCGGAAATTGACGAGCGAATCGAACGTTTATACCTCAGCCGTCTGGACGGCTGACGGGCGCATAGTTTACGACGCGGTAGACAACAACCGCCCGCACGTCTGGATTATGAACGGCGACGGCAGCGGCGCGCAGCAGTTAACGCCGAACGATTCGTTCGATTACGAGCCGCGCGTTTCGCCCGACGGTCGCCATATCGTTTTTACTTCCAAACGCGGCGGCGAGACGAAAATCTGGCGGATGAACATCGACGGCAGCAACCCGCAGATTTTAACCGCGGTCGTCGGAGCGACTTTCGCGCCCGTCGTGATGCCCGACGGTCAGACGATTTTGTTTCAGTGGTCGAAAGAAAACGGGCGCGTGATGGGAAGCGTCCCGCTCTCGGGCGGCGCGGCGACCGAGATAGCTCCGATAAGCCCGAACTCTAATCTGCTAGCCGTCTCGCCCGACGGCAAACAAGTCGCCTTTCCTTTTTATGACGCCGCCAGCGGGCGTTATAAAGTCCGCGTCCGCCCGCTCGAAACGGAAGAACCGGCAGTTGTTTTCGACATTACACCGACGACGTTTCTGCAATGGACGGTTGACGGCAAAGGTCTGCTTTACCGCGAGCTGGACCCGAGGCGCAATCCCAGCTCGACCGTTATGTTTCAGCCGGTCGCGGGCGGCGACCCGAAGCCGTTTTTATCGGTTAAATCCGATTCGGTTCTCAACGTTTCGCAATCGAGGGACGGCAGACAGACGCTGGTCGTGCGCGACAAATTCGTGACCGACGCCGTGATGCTGACGCAAATCCGCTCGAATTAACCGAGAAGTTTTAACTGAAAAATGAAACGCTTTTTATTTCTCAGTTCTCGCTTTCCGGTTAAAACTTATCGCCAGATTTTCAGATAGCGCGCGAACCATTTCCGCACAAAGGGCGATTTTAAAGTTTCGAGCGCGGCTTCCGTGCCGACGGCTTGCGCCGATTTGGCGAGCGTCGGGTAAACGCGGATGATTTTATTTAACTGCGAAACATTCAGCCGCTCGCGCATCGCCCAGACAAATTCGTGAATGATTTCGCCCGCGTGCGCGCCCGCCAGATGCGCGCCGACGATTTTGTTTTTGTGCGCGACGACCTTTGCAAAACCTTCCGTTTCCGATTCAGCCTGCGCGCGGTCGTTCTCGGTAAATGGAATTTTATAAATTTTCACCTCGTCGCCGAATTTTTCTCTCGCCTCGGTTTCGGTCAAACCGACGCGAGCGATTTCCGGGTCGGTAAAAGTCGCCCACGGCACGACGCGAAAATCGGTTTTCTTTTTGAAAGGAAACGGCACGAAAGCGTTCTGAATGACGATTTGCGCTTCGTAATCCGCCATATGCGTAAACTGAAAATGCGCCGTCACGTCGCCCGCCGCGAAAATGTGTTTTTGCGAAGTTTGCAGGTATTCGTCGGTGAAAATTTGTTTTTTATCGAATTTGACGCCGGCTTTTTCCAGCTCTAAACCGTCCGTGTTCGGCTGGCGACCGGCAGCAACCAGAATTTCGTCGGCTTCGATTTCGGATTCTTTGCCGCCCGTTTCGACGATTAAAATTTTTGTATCCGCCGCGCCTTTTTTCGCCCGCACGGCTTTGGTGCCGGTCAGAATTTCGACGCCTTCGTTTTTTAAAATTTGCATTATCAAACGCGAAGCTTCTTCGTCTTCTTTAATCAAAATTCGCTCAGCCATCTCGACAATCGTCACCCGGCTGCCGAATCTCTGAAAGGATTGTCCGAGTTCCAGACCAATCGCGCCGCCGCCGAGAACGATTAATTTTTCGGGCAATTTCTTAAGCTGAAAAACTTCTTCATTCGTAATAAAACCGGCTTCTTTTAAGCCTTCAATCGGCGGAACGGCGGGACGCGAGCCGGTGGCGAGACAAAAACGTTTCGCTTTCAGCTTTCTCGTTTCGCCGGAATTTTTTAAAGCGACTTCGATTTCATTCGGGCTGATAAAGCGCGGCGAGCCGAAAACGACTTCGACGCCCATTTTTTCAAAAACTTCCGGCGCGTCGTGAGCCTCGATGATTTCGATAACTTTCCGCACGCGATTCGTCACGGAAGCGAAAGAATCGTTTTGAAATTTGAAATCCGGAACCTCGAAGCCGAAATCTGCGGCGCGTTTTAATTGATGCGCGTAGCGCGCCGATTTAATCAGCGTTTTCGAAGGCACGCAGCCCGTGTAAAGACAATCGCCGCCGAGCAGATTTTTCTCGACGAGCGCCACGCGCGCGCCCAAAACGCCCGCGCCGCCCGCCGCCACAAGCCCCGCCGAGCCGCCGCCGATAACGATAAAATCATACGTCTCTTTCATAAACTGTCAGAACGGATCAGCTGCCCGGCTCCGCCGTCGGGCTGCAAATTTTCTTCCATTTCAAAATTTGTCAAAGGATATTTTCTTTCCGGCTTTTAGTCTAACAAAGTTTTTATGAGCGTTTCCGCCAAAAACTGTCGCGTTAATAATTGAAGGTAATTTAAATCAATCAGTTTCGGAGGAAAGTGAAATGCGCGAAAACAATAAAAATATTCTTCGGGGAAGCGAAGCGGCGTTCGCCGTTGCCGCGTTGCTGCTTAACTTTTTAATTCTTGCCGTCGTCATCGGAGCTCTCTGGTCGCTGCAACTGTTAATCTCGCCGAACATCTCTTCAGGCGCGGCTCTCGGCGAAACGATTTGGCGATAAACATTGAATGAAATTATGAGAATGTGCCGTCGGCGGCGCCAATAACTCAAGCAGTAGTGACGCCGCCGACGGCAGGAGAAAAAAATGAAGATTCGTAAAAATTTAGCTCGTTTGTTCCTTTTCATAGCGACCGTTTACTGGGGGATTTGGCTCGGCGGCTATATTTTCAATGCCCTGATGCTGGTTCCTCTCTGGAGTTATAATCCTCCCGATTCGCTTATCAATTATTTTAAAACGCCGCATTTTTTGCTGTACTTTTTTTCGGCGGTCAACCCGTGGGTCTTTCTGGCGTCTCTGATTGCCTGGCTTCTGACGATTAAACTCGACACCGGAGCCGGAGCCTGGCTCGGACGCGCGACGCTCGTCGCCTGGATTATGCTGCCGCTGAAAATTTGGATGGTTATGACTATCGGAGGAGTGGTCGGGGCGACACTAAACGGCAACTTTGAGCCGGAAATGATGAATACGATTAGTTTGTGGAGAAACCTAAACTGGCTGACGATTGCTGCCGCCGCCGTAATTCTTATCCTTCATTTACTGGCAATCCTGAATTTCAACAATCCGCGACCAATAAAGCAGCGAATGTCGTAACGAGATAAAGTTTCCGGCGGCGAAAATATAATCGGACGCTTCGTCAAATTTAACGGCTAAAATAAAAAAGCGAAGATGCCGCTACAAGAATTGACCACGCGGCAAGCGTTATCCAGAGCGGGACTTTTTTAGCTGAGTGTTTAACTGTTTGAATACTTTCGGCGAGTTTTGCGTCCGTCACCAGAAGTTTTAATTTCCAAAGGCTTTTTATCACATAAACGCAGGCGGCGATTGCCGGCAGAAGGCTTAGCGTCCCTAAAAATTCGATGTTTCTTTGCCAAAAAAGCATAGCCAATGTGACCACAACGCCAATCGCTCCGGCGACGACCAACCCGAAAGCCAGCGTAATTCCTTTCTGCAGTCCGAGCGCGACGATAGTCGTTTTAATACCGGCAGCCAAATCTTCGGGATAATCTTCGGCTGTGTTAACCAGAATAATTCCCATTTGAAGCGTGCCGAAAGCAGCCGCGAAGACGATAATTTCAGCCGAAAAAGCAGCGCTCACCAAAAGCCCGACAAAAAGCATCGGACCGACAAAGATGATGAGCCATAAGCAGAGCAGCTGCAACAGCCCGCGCCCCTTTAATTGAACCGGCTTGACCGAGTAAGCCGCGCCCAATATCAGCCCGCCGACCACTAAAACCAGAATCAGCCAGCGGTCGAGCGTAAATGACAGGTGAATCGCCAGAGCAATGGCGGCAACGGCGGTCGCCGCAACTTGAAAGGTGACAAACGGAACGCCCAGCCCGTAAACCGCTTCGGATAAATGCGGTTTATAAACCGCGTCCAAATCCCGGTCAGCCAGGCAATTTATCATATCGCCGAAAGCAAACAGAAGAAAAAATATAAAAACTCCTTCCCAGAAAGCGAAAGTTTTCAAGATTGATGCGTCGCTGAGCAGCAAAAGAATAGGAATAAGCAGGATTGGAATTTCCGCTATCCGAAATTCGACGCGGCGGATGCGAAGCAAATAAAGAAGATAGCGCCCGGATTGTTTAAACATAAATTTTTCTATAAAGCTAATGATCTTTTAAAGAATATTAACTCGCCGGATGCTTCGGGCGGCATTTCGCTCGAAGGCGCGCCGCCCGTGCAGCAGCGCGAAATTATCGGCGATGACAATATCTCCGGCGCGCCACCGGTGGCGATAACAGATGTTTTTATCGCGCAGTCGCCGCTGCATATCCAGAAGAAATTCTTCGCGAGTTTCTTCCGCCATTCCTTCTATCTCAAGCTTGACCGGATTTAAGTCCGTCACCGGCTCGGCATAGCGAAGTATCTTTTCGCCGCCGAGCGGATGCCGCGCAATCATCGGCGAGGAAAAAGTGCCGCCGTAGTGAACGATTTTTTCGGTCGTATAGGTGATGGTAATTCGTTCCCATTTTTCAAATTGCTCGGGCGCGGCTAGCTTGAGCAGGCGAACGGTATCGCAAAAAAGAGTTTCGCCGCCTTGATTAGCCGACGGCGCAACGTCGCAGTGAAAGAAAATGTAACGCGGAATTTTATTGATAAACGCGCCGTCCCAGTGAAACGGCACAGCCCGGTTGGTATATAAATAATTTTGGGCGTCGCCCTTTGAAACGAGCGTATTTACCGCTCCGAATTCCCATTCCAGAATTTCGCCCAAACTCGAACAAAACTCCGGCAAGGCGTCTCCCGGTAAAGGCGCGAAGCCGCGCAGGACGATAACGCGGTGTTCGTTAATCAACTTGTGCAAAACCGGCGCGGAAATTTCAGATAATTCGATTCCGCGGCGATTTGACCGGATAACGGCGCCGAAGGGAGCCAGAGGCTCAATCGTCCGGCTTGAAATAATTTCTTCCATCATAAAGGCTCCAAAATCATTTGTATCCGCCGCGCTCGACTCCCAGATGCGCGCGTAAATCCGCAACGCGCATTTCCAGTAATTTTTCGTACGGAATTTCGGTGTGATAAAGCGTTTTCGCGCCTTTTGCCCGCTTCCAGGCGCGCCAGATTCTCTTTGGCGAGATAAATATTCCGATGAGTATAGCGCCGAGACAAAGAACCAGTATCATAGTTGAATAATATCCGCCGCGAAGCTCGTAGGCGCTAATCTCCGCCTCGCCGACCAGACCCGTTCCGTAACCGGTGACGACGTGATGTAAATCGTGAAAGTGTAGAAATCCCGGATTCGGTATATAGACCGTCGATTTCCAAAGGTAAAGCGGAAAGTTTTTCGCCCCGTAGCTTTCTACACTAAGCGAGTTGGCGGCTAGATAACGGTCGCGGCTATTTTTTACGGTTTCCTCATTCATCTAATGTCTAATGTCCAGACGGTAATGACTCGCGCTTCCGTTTTCTTCGACGAGCTGCGCGCCGAGCGATTCGGCTTCGTGTCGCTGCATAAGCCCGAAACGCCCGTTTTGCTCGACGGCGACGGCGTGCCAGGGCGTCAGCCAGACATCACTCGCCGGACCTAAAAGAATCCCGATTTTATCCGAATGCGGATGCTGCGGATGAATCGAAAGGCGCAGCGCAAACGGGAAACAATCCGCCAAGAGTCTGCCCCAGGCATCGCTTCGCTGCACGACGCGGTAGGCAAGCTCGCGGCACTCGTCTCGAATTTTTGTCCGGCTGCGTTCAGATTGAAGCACAACCTGGTCTTCAAAAAGAAACCGGTGAATTCCATTAACCAAGGCTTTCGTCTGCATAAATTCGGCGGCTTTTTGACGAATTTCTTCAAGCGGTTGAGCGTACTCTTTAACCAAATGCCGCCGCATCGCCGGGTAATCAATATTTTCGTACAAGTCGGTTAAACTGAAAGTGTCTATGACGCGGACGCGCGCTTCGCTCGGGCGAGCGAGCATTTCCCTGATTTTTTGCCCGTAAAGCGTGACGTCATTATCGCTGACGCCGACCAAATCACTAAAAACGTGCCCGTCGGAACAAATTGTCAGCCGCACGCCCGGCGCGTGTCGGCGGCAAAGCTCCGCGCAGACCTTTTCGAGATAAAGCAGCGCCTGTTCTTCGGCTTTGTCCGGTAATATTCCGAGAGTTTTTCGCGGATTCGGCGATTTCGCGGGAAAGGCTGGCAAAATCAGATGAATCGGACGATTAGCGGCGATGAAATATTTTATTTTGGGCAGGTGCAGCACGCCGCATTGCGCACACGGCGTTTTTTCGCACAGATGAAAATCGGGCAGCAATCGACGGTGTTTGAAAAGGCAGAGCAGTATTTCGCGCGCCCGCTCGGCGCCGACCCCGTCTTCTTTCGGCAGCAGCAGCGACTGCTGAATTTTGTCGAAAGCTTTGATGGGAAACTCAAATTGCGGAAGATTTAAAACCGGAGCCGCAAAAGATAAAGTTTTGCGAACGAGCTTTAACGCCGCCCGGGCTTTTTGTTTTTCTTTGGAATGGTCTTTATACCACAGCCACATTAGCCCCAGATAAGTCGTATAAAGATTGCGCGAGATAGCGTCGGCGGACGAGCCGCGATAATCGGTTGCGCCCTGAACGGTCGCCGCTAAAACAGCCTGCACGCGAAGTCTAATAATTTCCGTTTGCGGGCTGAGTATTCCAAGCTCGCCCTGTTGATGCGCCAATGTTTCGGCAAGACCTCCGAGCGCCTTTTCATACGGCTTCATCAAGGCAAATTTAATTTTCATTAAGGCGTAAAATCGCTCGGACAAAGTATCTTCCGGCAGTTCGGCGACACGAGCTTCCAAATCTCCGGCAAAGCGGGCGTAAAGCGCGAACACCAAATCATCGCCGTTTCGGAAAAAAGCCGCGGCGCGTTCCGCCGAACAATTAACTTCCGCTATCACCTCCTGCAGAAAATCGCCGCTTAATTCTCCGCAAGCGAGCCGCGCCGCCGCCGCTTCGATTAAACGCTGTCTGAGACGGCGTTCGGAATTGTCGGGTGAAAAATTTAATGGCGATATTGTCATCGTTATTCGCTATTGGTTATAAAACAGTTGCCAATATCCATCTTACCGCCTGAAACCATATCAAACATCGTGCCAGCAAGGAAATTATTACTTTTAATTAAGCTTCTGCGGACTAAACCTCGAATAGCCCGGCAAAGCGCGAGGCATTTTAAGAAATAAACTTTGCAAAGTGCAAATATAAATAAGCTGCGATTTGGAATTTGCCATAAGCACAAGATTTACGGGCGGATTCGCGCCGTCAGACGCGTTTCGTTTTGCGGGCAATGCCTCGAAACCCGGCTGACTAAAGATGAAGCGCGTAGCCGGCTCCAGCGATTTATTCTTTTTTTAGAAAAAACCGTTTGACAATAGTCGTTATAACGACTATTCTTTTAATTGTTATGAGTGAATTGCAAAAAGAACTCAAGCAGTCGAAGCCCTTCAAAAGCAAGGAAGAAGAGCTTTATTTGAATCTGGCGCGGACGACGGAAGCTTTAAACTGGAAGGTGGTCGAACTGTTGAAAAGCTTTGAGCTGACCGGCGTTCAGTACAATGTGCTGAGAATTTTGCGCGGCGCCGGCAGCGAAGGACTGATTTGCAGTGAAATCAGCGACCGCCTGATTACAAAAGATTCCGACATTACGAGGCTGCTCGAACGATTGGAAAATCGCGGTCTTATCCGGCGCGAGCGCAGCGCGAAAGACCGCCGGCACGTGATTACGAAAATCACCGACGCCGGCTTAAAGCTTTTAGCCGAGCTTGATGAGCCGATCGTCAATCTGCACCGGCAACAGCTCGGACATCTGGGCGAAAATCTTTTGGAACAGCTTAACGCCTTGCTTGTTTTGGCGCGGAGCCAGGTCAATTAATTTTATTAACATAGTCGTTATCACAATTATCATTTAAATAAAAGGGAGAAAACCGGAATGGCGAAAGTAGCAATAATTTATTACAGCTCGACGGGCACGACTTATCAACTGGCGAAAGCGGTCGAAGAAGGCGCGCGTGCGGCGGGAGCGGAGACGCGGCTTCTGAAAGTGCGGGAAACCGCGCCGGAAGCGGCGATAAATTCCAACGAAAAATGGAAAAATCACGCCGCCGAAACCAGTGACGTGCCGGAAGCGACGATGGACGATTTGAAATGGGCGGACGCTGTGATTTTCGGCACGCCGACGCGCTACGGCGGCGCCACCTCGCAGCTTCGCGCGTTTATCGACCAGACGGGCGGACTCTGGGCGAGCGGCGCGCTGGTCAACAAAATCGGTTCGTCGTTTACCTCGACGGCGACCGCGCACGGCGGTCAGGAATCGACTATCCTCACGCTGAACACGATTTTTTATCACTGGGGCGCGATTATCGTCTCGCCGTCGTATGCCGACCCGGTTCAATTTCAGTCCGGCAATCCGTACGGCGTTTCCTTCACGTCGCAAAACGGCGAAGTTTCGCCCGACGAAACCGCGCTCGGCGCCGCACGTTTTCAGGGCAGGCGCGTGGCGGAAGTAACCGCGCAGTTTTTAAAAGGCAAAGCGTAATTTCGATTGATACGGATAGTTGATAATTCAGGAAAAGAATTATCAATTATCCATTAACTATTTTTTATAAACTTGCATCAAACGATTTTTATCGCGTAATTCATTCATCAAAGATTCAACTAAGGAGAGAACTTAAAAAATGAAAAGAACAATGTTCTTACTGACTTTTGCGCTCGCCGCGCTGTTTGTTTTTTCAAACGCGGGCACGCAAGCCGTCAATAATTCCTTCGCCGAAAGATTCGCTTCTTTCGACGAGAAGAAAAAACAGGATATCGACTACAGCGGAACCTACAGTTTTGACAAGGCGCACAGTTTTATCGGCTTTAAAGTCAAGCATATGGGTTTGATCGAAGTTCCGGGCTTTTTCCGTGATTTTACCGGCACGGTCAATTACGACGCCAAAGACGTGACGAAATCGACGGTCGAGTTTACGGCGAAAGTGACGAGCGTCGATACGGGCGTTGCCGGGCGCGACAAGCATCTGCGCACGGCTGATTTTTTTGACGTCGAAAAGTTTCCCGATTTGACTTTCAAAAGCACGAAAGTCGAAAAGAAAGGCAAAAACTTACAGGTAACGGGCGATTTCACTTTGCGCGGCGTGACCAAACAGATTACGTTTCCGGTTCAGATTGCCGGTTTTCTGCCGCCCGACGAACGCGGCGGCGGCAAAATGGGCGTCACGGCGGAAACTTCGATTAATCGCCGCGATTACGGCGTCAACTACGGCACGAATATGCCGAACGGCGTGGCGACGCTTTCCGACGATGTGAAAATAAATCTGCAAATCGAAGCTAATCGACCGAAACCGCAGTAAAAAAATCAGCCGCCAAAGGGCACGAAAGAACGCTGAAATTTAGGCGAAAAGAAAAAGCACGAAAGAAATATATAAAATTCTTTCGTGCTTTTTTCGTGTTCTTTCGCGGCTAAAAATCTTAGCTGGCGATTGCCTGTATTTCCTGCATCACCGGCGGTTTATAACCGAAATGTTTATAAGCCGCGCCCGTTACGACGCGCCCGCGCGGCGTGCGATTCAGAAAGCCGATTTGAATCAAGTAAGGCTCGATGACTTCTTCGATTGATTCGCGGTCTTCGCTGATTGAAGCGGCAATCGTGCCGACGCCGACCGGACCGCCTTCGAATTTTTCGATAATCGTCAGAAGCAGTTTTCTATCGACTTCGTCCAGACCGAAACGGTCGACTTCCATCGCGTCCAAGCCTTTCTGCGCCAGCGCGCCCGTGATGCGCCCGTCGCCTAAAACCTGCGCGTAATCACGCACGCGGCGCAGCAGGCGATTGGCGATGCGCGGAGTTCCGCGCGAGCGTTTGGCGAGTTCCGAAGCGCCGGTCGCTTCGATTTCGACGTTCAGAAATTCCGCCGAGCGATGAATGATGATTTCCAAATCCTTCTTCGGATAAAAATCCAGATGATTCACAATGCCGAAACGCCCGCGCAAAGGTGCGGAAATCATTCCGGCGCGCGTCGTCGCGCCGACCAATGTAAATTTCGGCAATTCGATTTTTATCGACCGCGCCGCCGTTCCCTGCCCGATCATCAAATCCAGGCTGTAATCTTCCATCGCCGGATACAGAATTTCTTCGATTTGCGGGCGCAGGCGGTGAATCTCGTCGATAAACAACACGTCGCCTTCTTCCAGGTTCGTCAGAATCGCGGCTAAATCGCCCGATTTATCGACCGATGGCGCGTGGACGGTTTTCAGGCTCGCGCCCAGCTCGTTCGCCAGAATTATCGCCAGACTCGTTTTGCCCAGTCCCGGCGGACCGAACAGAAGAACGTGGTCGAGCGCCTCGCTGCGACGCAGAGCGGCTTTCAAAAAAATCCTGAGATTATTGACGATTTTCGTCTGCCCGATGTATTCGTCGAGCTTTTTCGGTCGCAGAGACAGCTCCGCCGAAACGTCTTCGATGGTTGCCTCGCCGACAATCAATCCGTTCTGCCGGAGCGGACTTTCTACTAATTCCAATGCCATTTGGGAAACCTCTTTCGTGTTTTTTATTACCTGTCTATTTTACTCTTTATGCAAGATTGTTTCAACTGTGAAACAAGACGCGGAAAAATTTGCGGCTTGCTAATTTAGCCACAAGCCGCCGCTTAAGCCACGAGCTTTAAAACCTGCTGCGTGTTTTCCTTTTCTTCGACGAGCGGCTGGCTTAATTTGCCGACCAGCCAGCGTCGATAAACTTCGGCTTCCGCCTGCTTGCCCGTCCAGCGAGCACGATTCAGCATCGTCAGCGCCATTTCCAGCGTGTGATGCTGTCCGGCGCGATCCTGCGTGTTGGAAAACAAGCGATACGCCTGTTCCAGATTCACGACGCCGGCTTCCGCTGCTTTGACATCCTTAAAACCGAGCTTTCCGCGAAAATACTTGGAATAGATGTTCATCGGATGCGCGGTCGAAGTGTAAAGGTCGAAATAATTGTCTATAAGACCTTCTTTCTGCAAAACCGAACCGACATAGCTCGCCTTGGCGCCGCTTAAAACGGCGATTGATTCGATATCGGTCGTGCCGGCTTTGAAAAGCGATAAAATCATATCTTTTTTGCTTTGCACCGCTTCGGCGTTTTCAAATTCAACCATATTATTCGTCGTTTCTAAAGTCATTTTTCTACCCTCCATTTAACATTATATTTGATGTTTCATCCGTGAAACAAGTTGCCTTTCCAAGTATTTTTGCGAGATAAATTTATCAAGCTAAATCGAATTATTTCTTCACTTATAAGCGCCCTGAAATTATTTTTCCAATAACCGGAATAATAAGTTATACTCATTAAAAAGAACGAAAAAGGGTCGGGTTTGATGGGAAACAAGAAGACGAAAACGATATTTGACACAATCCTCGCAAAACAGAAAATCGAACAGGGCAGGCGCGCCAAATGGTGGCGCCGAATCGGCGGAAAATCGAAAGGTTTTGCGTATCTGGACGCCGACGGCAGGCGAATTACGGAAGAATCTCAACTGGCAAGAATCAAATCTCTAGTGATTCCGCCTGCCTGGAAATACGTACGGGTTTCGCCCGCCGCGAGCAGCAAAATACAAGCGCTCGGTATGGACACTTCCGGCAGAATTCAATATCGTTACCACACCGGATTTGCCGAAAAACAACAGAAGAAAAAGTTTGAGAAAATCGAAAGATTCGGCGAATATCTGCCGCGATTAAGAAAACTGACGAATGAGCACATCGCGCTCGAGGGCTTTCCGCGCGAGAAGGTTCTGGCGGTCGTTATGCGCCTGATAAATTCGCTGTATATCCGCGTCGGCACGGAAGAAAGCGTCAAGCATTACAAAACTTACGGCATCACGACGCTGCAAAACAGGCATCTCGAAATCGGCAGAAACGGCGAACTTGTTTTCAGCTTTGTCGGCAAGCATCACATCCGGCACCGAAAGGTTCTGGTCGACGAAGAATTATCGGGCGTGATGCGCGATTTAAAAGCGCTCGGCTCGGCGCGTAAGCTTTTTCACTATCTGGATGCCGACGGCAAGCCGAAGCCGATTAAACCGAAAGACGTCAACGATTACCTGAAAACGGCGACCGCGCCGGAATTTTCGGCGAAAGATTTTCGCACCTGGGGCGGAAGCCTTCTGACGGCGATCGAGCTGGCGGAAATCGGAATTGCCGAAGAAGAAAAACAAATCAAGCAAAATATCTGTAAAGCGGTCAAAAAAGTCGCCGAACAGCTCGGCAACACGCCGACCGTCTGCCGCGGCTCGTATATTCACCCGACCATCATAAAATCTTACGAATCAGGCATCACAATCGATGAATTCCGTCCGCGAAAGACGCGCCGCATCAATCGCATCGAAGCAGCGGATTATGAACTGGAAGAGAAAGCTTTAATTAAGATGTTTCGGGAAGGAAAATAAGAGTGGTAAACGGTAAGTGGTAAGTGGTAAGTTCGCTATTTTGAATGTCGAGTTTTAAATAAAAATTCGATACATTTCAATTGCAACTTACCACTTGCAACTTACCACTTACCACTTTCCTTTGTGCTATTTTCGCATCAGCACGACCGGCGATTGCTCGGCGGAGCGGATTTTGACGAAGAAATCCTTGACCGAAGCGTATTTATCAACCGGAATGGTCGCCGAATTTAAAGTGAGCGAGCGTTTGAAAATCAGGCTGTTCTCCTTAACTTCGTAGCTGGTCGAATATTTGCCGAAAGGCGTTTCCAGATTGACCGCGTCGGGCGTTTCGTCAACGACGAAGCCGGTCGGCAGATTAAAAACGGCGGTTTCGCTGAAAGCGTTGGCTTCCATAATCACCGGATGCGTGCGTTTAGTATCGGTCAGCCGGAGCGAGTTCAGGCGATCAACCACGACCGGCTTAAAGACCAGCAGGCGATTTTGCATCAACTGACCGTAAACCGGCGCTTTTAATTCGACGTCGAGGTCAAACTGATTTTCGCCGCTGTTTTTATCGACCGGCGCGATTTTGCCGACGCGCGCCGTCGAGATGCCGCGCACGACCCAGCTTTCAATCATCTTGTTGTAATCGCTGACCGAGATTGCCCGCTGGAGTCTTCGGGCATAAGCCGCCTGCTGTCCCTGCGCTCGCTCGCGAATCACGCCGCTGATGTCGCCGTTGTCGGCGATGGTCATTTCCACATTCCGCACCATTTTATTGGCTTCGGGCGAGGTGACCGGCATTTTCATCAGCCCGCCGTTATTTCCGGCGACGATTAAAGCAAAACTTCCCTGCAGATAATCAGGCAAATCGCCGACCGGCGTGTAAGCGTCGGTGGCATCGAAAATCATCAGGCGTCCGAGCGTCGGGTGCGTGATAACGGTCGGCGCGTTTGTGTCGTCGCTGACTTTGACGGCGATGATACAGTGATTGAACTGGCGCGGCGAAGCCCATTCTTCGCGGACGAAATTCGGGTCGCCCGAATAAATCGCCACCGGATAAGCTTCGATTTTCAGAACTTTTAATAAAGCCCGCATCAAATTCGCTTTGTCTTTACAATCGCCGTAGCCGCGCTGCAAAACCAGCGTCGAAGGACGCGGGCGATAACCGTTGCCTCTGCCGACGCCGATGTCAATCGAGATGTATTGCAGATTCTGCACGAAGCTGCCGATGGCGCGGATTTTCTCGAATTCGGTTTTCGCGTTCGCGGTCAGCTCGCGCGCTTTGTTGGCGATATTGTCGTCGATAATTACGGACGGGTCGCTGATTTCCGTGTTCCAGCGCGAAACTTCCGTCCAGTCTTTAAAAGTGCGGAAATTCGTGGTCGTCGCCGACGGCGCGTAGCTGACGGCGAGACGCGGCACCAGATTCTGGATGCTCGGGCTTTCCGGTTCTTCGGCAATCGGCTTTAAATTGCGCAATTCCCAGACATAGGTCGAGCCGCTGACGCTCGGCTGAATTTTTGTGTGGTTGAAAGTATTGCTTTCCGCTTTCCAGCCGCTTGGCAGATTCAGCGTGTAGCGCGAAAGAAGCGCCGGCAGATTGTCCTGAAAAAGCCAGCTGTCCTGGTCGAAAAGCGGCATTTCCTCGCTCGTCACCTGGTAGCCGAAAATCGCGCCCGCGTCCGCCTCGTCCGAAGCGTCGATGATTTTCAGCCGAAGCTCGTTGTAGATGTCGTCCGGGTCGGAGATTCTGTCCAGAACCTGGTCTTTGCCGTAGGCTTTCGTCGTGCCGTCGGCGCGCATCAGCCAGCCTTTGATTTCGCGGATTTTGCCCGAGCTGACCAGATAAGGCTCGACCGCGACGGCTTCGCGGCGTCCTTCGCGCGAGAGGATGCGCACGACGTAGGTCATCGTCGTCACGGCTTTGCCGTCCGAGCCGACCGTAACGACCGAATCTTTTTGCAGCACGACGGCTTTCACGTCTTTCTCGTAGGCGGGCGTCTGCATCGCGCGAAACTGCGTAAACCACGCAGGCACTTCGTCGCCCGCAACCGTTGCTGCCGCGACGTTTATCGCCGCCGGAAGAAAGAAAAAGAAACTGAATAAACGAGCAAACCGTTTCATATTAACTCCAGGAATCAGGACCGCCCCGCAGCAGCAGCAGCCCCGTCAAAAATTACTTTTGTTTGAGCGTTATCGCGTACGCGTCCGATTTATGAAAAGCGTCAAACAAGCCTTTTAGAGACTCGTATCTGGAAACCGGAAATAATAAAAGTCCGCTGTTGCCGAAATAAAAATTCCGCTTGTAAAAAACTTTATTATTGACTTTATCAAGACCGAGATTAATTTTCAGTTTGCCGATTTGCTGTGAGTCGGCGACCTCGCCGGGCGTTTCGACGTTATCGAGCAAATAATCATTCGGCAGCTCGAATTCGAGGTCGTCCTGTTCGGACCAGGGATATTGGAAGTAAACGCTATGCGTCCGGGTTGCCGACGAAAATACGGGGCTCGTTCCGTATTCAAAAAATCCCGGCTGAAAAAAGAGTCTTTTGCCGGTTTTCTGCGCGTAATTCGGCACGCGAATTTTGAAAATGTACGTCAGCGGTTTAGAAGCGTCGTCAAAATTTTCGATCGTCACGTCCGATATTTCCGCCGTGCTGAGGCGCTTTTTGGTTTCTTCCCGGATATTTTCTTCGCGTTTGGCAGGCGAATCTTTATATTCCGTACGCCGACGCATAATTGCCTGATGACCTTCGTATTCGAGCCGCACCAAGCCTTCGAGCGTTCCGTCTTCGAGCAGCTTGAATTTACCGCTGCGCCGCGCCGGGGACTGTGCCACGCCCGAAAGCGGAGTTTTCTTCCACGAATGACCGCGCTCGCCGATCAGCAGCGCGAAAACGTCTTCTTCATTCCAGACGAGTCTCCCGAACGGCAGAAAAGGCAGCCCGGGATTAAAATATTTCCAGTTGCTCGTCGTATCCGCAACGCTGCTTCCGGCATTCGCGCCGTGTGCGCTCGGCGTCTGCGCCGCTTGCCGGCGCTCGCCTCCGATGCGGACGGCGACCGCCGCCGGGCGAATGGACGAAGGATTCACAACCTTCAACGAGTCAAAGAAATTCTCGCTCCGGTCGCCCGCCAGCGCGAGGCTCACGTCAAAACCGGCGGCTCGCGCCAGCGACGCGAAAAGCAAATCGACAAAAGCGGCGTTGGCGATGCCGCGCCGCAACGCGTCGTCGGCGTCCTTGATTTTGACGCTTTCCAGCTGCTCTTCGGTGTAGGAATTGTCGAAACTGATGTTTCTGATATTCTTCTGCGTGAAATCGTAAATGCGTCTCAGTTTTTCTTCATCCGTATTTGCTCCGGCGGTCAGTTCGGCGGCTTTTTGCCGGATTTCCTTGCTCGGATTGATGAGCGAATTAAACTCCTGACCGACCGTATAACTGAAGACCGACCACGCAAATGAGCCGCCGCCGTCGCCGTAGGAAAGAAACGCCCAGCGCCGCACTTCGTTAAGCGGCGGCATAAACGGTTCTTCTTTCAGCGCCGGAACGTTCGTCGCCGTTCCGATGTAAAAACCGTCCGCGCCCTCGGTAAAACTAACCGTCGGCATATTGCGAAAATCGAATTTCAGAGACGTTCCCTTGTACGGGCGGATGTGATAGATGACTTTCTGCATCGGTATATCGCGCTGAAAAAGCAGCCGCTCGCCGTTTATCGAATCGTTTTTCACCACTTCCTTGTAACGATATTCGACGATAACGCCCGGCTCGATGCCCGGAACGGCGAAGGATTTTGCCTGAATTCTGATTTTTCCCGCTTTGATGATCTCGCGCTCGAAAATATCTTCGGGTCGAAGCTCGATTGTCGTGCCGTCCGGTTTGATAACGCGCGCGGCGACTTCTTCGACTTTTCTTCCCTTATAAAAAGGAATATCGAATTTACTGAATTTTTCGCGCCCGCGCTCGGTGAAGATTTTGACGCGAACATAATGGTTATACGACAGTTTTTTTCTTTTTTTGTCGTCCAGATGAACTTCCCAGAAGATGGCTTCGGCGTCGGCGTCCGGCTCGACCTGCGGCGTTTTCATTGCCAGCTCCGCCGGTGAAACCGGTCGCCATTCATCAGCCGTCTGCGCCGGCGCGGATTCGGCAAACAGGCAGACCAAATACATCGATATAAGCAAAAGCGTGGACTTTTGAACGAAGCGGAGCATAAAATTATCTCGACTTTATGAGTAAAATTTCACCGTGCCTGCCGGCGCGGGCTGGAAGTCGTCGGAAGCCGGCTGCCGTAGCGGGAGCAGCGCCGGAAAATAGAAGCAAACGTATTATAATGCATAATATCGCCACAATTTTCAAATGCGCAAGCATTGTTTTTCAAAAACGCGAGAATTATTTATGCTATAATTTGCTCGATTACCATTGAAGTTTCATAGCAAAATTTTAAAACTTTTTATTAACAGGAGAACATTTGATGACTGTTGATTACAGTAAAATACAGGAGCTTTTAGGCGCCGACGCCGAGACGCTTTTAAATCACACTTCGAAGACGATTCCCAAAGAAACCCTGAATCTGCCGGGCGGCGATTTCGTCGACCGCGTCTGGGCTTTGTCGGACCGAACGCCCGCGACCTTGCGCGCCCTACAGACGCTTTTCGATAACGGCAGGCTGCGCCGGACGGGTTATCTTTCGATTCTGCCGGTCGACCAGGGCATCGAGCATTCCGCCGGAGCGAGTTTTGCACCGAACCCGCAGTATTTCGACCCGGAAAATATCGTGAAATTAGCCATCGAAGGCGGCTGTAATGCCGTCGCTTCGACCTTCGGCGTGCTCGGCTCGGTCGCCCGCAGATACGCGCATAAAATTCCTTTCATCGTCAAAATCAATCACAACGAGCTTTTGACTTACCCGAACAAATTCGACCAGGTGATGTTCGGCGCCATCGACCAGTGCCGCGATATGGGCGCGGTCGCCGTCGGCGCGACGATTTATTTCGGCTCTGACGAATCGACGCGGCAGCTCGGCGAAGTCG
This sequence comes from Pyrinomonadaceae bacterium, assembly GCA_036388635.1. Lineage (GTDB taxonomy): Bacteria > Acidobacteriota > Blastocatellia > Pyrinomonadales > Pyrinomonadaceae > JALZHR01. The sequence continues at coordinate 7,800 of DASVRL010000263.1, read as the reverse complement.
CCGAGGCTTTTGCCTACGCGCACGAGCTCGGAATGGCGACTATTCTGTGGTGCTATCTGCGCAACAACAAATTCAAAACCAAGGAAGGCGATATGCACACCGCCGCCGATTTGACCGGACAGGCAAATCACCTGGGCGTGACGATTCAAGCCGACATCATCAAACAAAAACTGCCGGAACGCAACGGCGGCTACAACGTGCTCGGCTTGGAAAGCAGTTACGGCAAGACGAATCCGAAAATCTATACGGACTTGACGAGCGACAACCCGATCGACCTCGTCCGTTATCAGGTGGCGAACTGTTATATGGGGCGCTGCGGCTTAATCAATTCCGGCGGCGAATCGAAGGGCGCGGGCGATTTGGCGGACGCCGTGCGCACGGCGGTCGTCAACAAACGCGGCGGCGGCACGGGCTTGATTTCCGGGCGCAAAGCCTTTCAGCGCCCGATGGCGGAAGGCGTCGAGCTTCTAAACGCCATTCAGGACGTTTATCTGACCGAAGAAATTACGGTCGCCTAACAATTTCGCATTTCCTCGAAAATATAGAAGCGCGGCGGCAACCGGCGCTTCTATATTTTTTTGCCCGCTTTCGGCACGGGCAAAACTTTTCTTTTATTAATCTGCATCCGATACTGAATTTCCGGCGAAAACCTTAATTATAAGGGCTTGTGATAACCGGCGAAAAAGTTTTGCCTATCTGAAGACGAAGTTCCGAAGCCCAAATAAATAAAGACGAAACTCCTTTTCCTTGAATAAAAAAGCGCGTCTGTTTTGTTGGAACAGACGCGCTTTTTTTTATTTATCACCCAAGAGGGCTTGCCCTTCTACTTTTTACTTTAATTAATTGCCGCCGAAATGATGTGGCTTTCGTCCAGTTCGACGATTAGTGCTTCTTCGGCAATCAACATATGCGGGTATCCGTTTGTCTTCGACGCTTCCTGCGGGCGCGATTCAGATTGAATTGGCGGCTGGCTCCGCTTTCGCTTGCGCGCCGCTTTGACGGCATACATCGCCTGGTCGGCGGCGACGATAATCTGGTCGAGCGTGTCGCCGGCGCGCGGGTACGCCGCCGCGCCTAAACTGACGCCGACCTGCGCGAATCTGCCGTCGCCGACCGGCAAAACAAAATCGCAGACGGCTTTTTCCATTCGCTGGCACAGCTCGCGGACGCCTTCGTTACTCATTTCCGGCACGATGATGACAAACTCGTCGCCCGCGTAACGCGACAGAAAATCGTAATCGCGAAGCTGTCCGCGCATCACTTTGGAAATTTCGCGCAAAAGCACGTCGCCGACTTTGTGCCCGAAAGTGTCGTTGACCGCTTTAAAGCCGTCGAGGTCGAGCATCAGAACCTGAAACTCGCTGCCGTTGCGGCGCGCGCGGGCGATTTCATTTTCAAACTGCATTTGCAGGCTGCGCGCGTTCGGCAATCCGGTCATCGGGTCGGTCAGAGCGCGCGATTCGGTTTCGGCAAGATGCAAGGACTTGGAAACGGCATCCGCCGCAATGCGCGAAATCGTCTCCAGCAGCCGCATATGCTCGTCTTCATAATTTTCCAAATCACACGAATACAAAGAAACCGCGCCGATTAGACGCTCTTCCGCTATCAGCGGCAAGGACGCCATTGCCGTGTAGTCGAGAATAAATTCGTGCATTTCAAACGAAAAATCCAGCGCCGGATTGATATTGTAGACGGGCTGGCGTTTCTTCAAAGAATAGCCGGTCGCGCCTTCGCCGCTTTTGACGCGCTTGCCTTTGAGCGCCGCGCTGTTTTTTCCTTCCGTATAGACGGCGGTTGCCGCTTCTTTTGTTTCGTCGAGCAGGTAAACGACGCACGTATCAAACGGGACGAGCTCGCCAATTTTCGCCGTAAAGCGCGCCAGCGTGTCGGGCAGATTCAGCGATGAGCTGAAAACTTTCGCCAGTTCGTAAAGCGTAAAGACCTCGCGGTTGGCGCGTTTGATTTGCTCGACGTAGTTTTCGTTGGTTTCGCCCGCTTCGATGCCGAAAATATTGGTTTCCGCAAGGTCGAAACGATAAGAAAATCCTTGCGCCTCGATTTCCGCTTCAAAATGCTGCAAATTTCTCAAGAAAATATCGACCAGTTTCGGGTCGAAACGCGTTCCCGCCGCGTTTAAGAGAGATTTGCGCGCTTCGTCGCGCGAAATCGCCGCTCTGAACGGGCGCGCGCCGCGCAACGAATCGTAAGCGTCGGCGATGGACAAAATCCGCGCCGTCAGCGGAATATTTTCCTTTTTCAAACCTTCCGGATAACCGCTTCCGTCCCACGCTTCGTGATGATATTTCACGGTCGGCACGACCGGGCAGTCAAACTTGACGTCTTCCAGAATCGACGCGCCGACCGAAGCGTGAATCTTCATTTTTTCCATTTCGGCGGGCGTCAGCGTGCCCGGCTTGTTCAAAATATGGTCGGGAACGGCGAGCTTACCGATGTCGTGCAAGAGCGCGCCGGTGCGCAGAGCGTTTATTTCCTTTTCCGACAAACCTAAAATCTCGCCGATGCCGACGGCGTAAATCTGCGTCCGGCGCACGTGTCCGATGCCGACCTGGTCGCGCGCGTCGATCGCCGTCGCTAAGGCTTCGACCGTCGCCAGATGAATGCGGCTGGCTTCCGTGATTTCTCTGGTTTTCTGCGCGAGTCTCTGCAAATGAATTTTATAGGCGAGATGTCCGAGAATCGCCGTCGGCAGCACGACCAGCCCGAAATCGACGCCGAAATGCCGCAAGGAAAAATGCAGCGCCAGCATTGCCGCAAAAGCCACAAAATAATTGATTATCGTCCGCGAATATCTTTTCTTCCAGATATTTCTGAAAGCGTCTTCGCTGTCAAACGCCAGAAGCACCGAGCTGAGCAAAGTCGTCAGCAGATAATGCGTGCCCATCATCAGCGCGGCAGCGACCAGAAACCAGCCGACATTAATCTGCTGGCTGGCGACGTTCCAGCCTTCAAAACTCGCAAACTGGTGCAGGAACAAATAAAAAACCTGTGCCGCCGCAAACGTCGAAACCGTGTGAATCAAAATCCCGTAAACCCATTTGATTTTGTTTTTGGTCGTCCGGTAACGTGCAGCGGAAGAGACGATGCTGAGCAAAACGCCGCCCGAAACGCCGAGCCAAATCGTGCCCCAGAAAACAAAAACCTTGCGCGGCGAAATGCTCAGACGCGTTTTCGGAATCTTAAACTGGTATTGATTGGCGAGCGCCGCGACCGTCATCGAGACGCCTAGAATGACGAATTGCAGAAACGTAAAAGAGAAACAACCGTAAATCGTATAGGCGAGCGCCGCTGCGCTGAAGGCGAGCAGCACGCCGCCCAGAATTTTCGTCGGACTACTGTATTCTGAGAGGTCAAATTGTTTCACTGTTTTTACTTCCAAATCGGATTTTTTGTGCATTTGTTCAGAAACTGAATAGAATCGTTGCGGAAAAATCTGCGGGCACCTCAAATACTTCTTCTGAAAAATTCTTGACTTACGGCATAAAGCCGCTCGAATATATAACAAATTTCGTGCCGCAGCGGCGCATCTGAATATGTTATGTAATTATTGATTAAAAACCGGCGCTCCAGCCTGGATAAATAATTTTCGTTCAAATTGACCGTTCAAATTGATATAATCACGTCAAAATGAACGTTCTCCGCCGCCGCCGTCGAAAGTTGCGGACAACGGGAAGCGCCCGCGAAATCTCTCAAACAAAGCAAAAACTTTTGCTTCGCCGGAAAAAGACTTATAAAATGCGGATAATGTTATTCAGAATTCAAAATTCGAGATTCGGGCGGCTCGCCCCGGCGCCGGTGCTGCGCGCCGTAATTCTCTTACTGCTTACGGTTTACGGCTTGCTGCCGAGCAGCGTTCAGGCACAGGACGAAGTAATCCGGGTCGAAACGGACGTGGTCGCGTTTGAAGTGAGCGTGACGGACAAGGACGGCAAGCCCGTGCGCGGACTCGAAGCCGGAGATTTCAAGGTTTTTGAGAACGGCGTCGAAAGAAAAGTCGATTTTTTTGAACCGCTCCGGAAAACGGACGAAAGCCGCCCGCTTTCCATCGTTTTCGCGCTCGACGTTTCCGGCAGTATGACGCGCGACGAACTGCTTCGCCTGCGCGACGCGATGCAGAAATTCGTCGCGCGCCTCGCCGATTATCAATCGTATTTTGCGGTGATGACTTTCGGAATGGAAGTCAAAACCCTGCAGTCATTGACCAACAAGCGCGAAAAACTGGAAAAAACTTTCGACAAGCTTTTAAAAGACCAGGACGGGCTTTCCACGCACGCTTATGACGCGACCGACGACGCCATCCGCCTGCTCAGAAAAAAAGCGCCCGAAACGCGCAACAGCAAATTGATGAAGCGCGCCGTGATTTTGATAACCGACGGCTTTCCGGTCGGCGACACGGTTTCGCCGAAAACCGTCATCGAGCGCGCCAACAATGCGGAAACCAGCGTTTATTCGGTGATTCTGCCGTCGTATTCGCGTCTGCAGGGAACGAAAAAACCGCTGCTCACGCCGCTTGAAGCCAGCGGTTTGATTGAAAGAACCGGCGGCAAAACCTTCTACGCGACCGAAAGAGATTTCGAGCCGCTTTTTAAAGCGCTTGCCGAAGAAATCACGGCTTCATACGTGCTGGCTTTTTATCCGCCGGAAGAAGATAAGACAAACGGAAAATTCCGCGAAATCAGAATCGAATCCACCAAAGGCTACCAGGTCAAGCAAAATCGCGCGGGATACCAGATGAAAAAAGAGTAGGCGGAAGGCAAAAAGCGGAAAGCAGCGACATTCTAAAATTCAACATTGGAATTTTCCAACTCCGGCACTGCGTTCCGCCTTCTGTTTAAAACCGGTCGTCTTCATAATCAAGGCTGTCGAAATCCACTTCGTCGTAATCGTCTTTCTCGCCTTTGTCTACATAAAGGTCCAGCTCGACCGGGTCGAGCCCGACCACTTCCAAATCCGAACCGCACTCGTCGCAGGCGACGATGTCGCCCTGCTCGGAATCGGCATCGACATAAACTTTTTCGCTACATTCGGGACAACTTGCCGTAGGCACAGCTTTCACCTCCAAAAATTTTATAAAAAATTGCTTTTCAAAACTGCCGGTAGAGATATGATATGGATTAAAAATCCATTTTGGCAAGAATAATTTGACGAATTCCCGATAATTTTTTTTCGCCTCTGAAAAACCCCGAAGCGGCTTCACTATTTGCGATTTACGTTTTACGATTAAGCGGTATGGAAATTTATTTTCAGGTTATCAAAGACGCCGAAGCGCTGCGCGAAGCGTGCGAAAAATTGTCCGTCGCCGATTATCTCGGATTCGACACCGAAACGACCGAACTCGACCCTTATCAAGGCATTGTGCGCCTAGTTCAATTAAGCGACGGCAAGGACACGAGCGTCATCGACCTCAAACCGTTCGCCGACCGGGGCGACGTGAAAACGATGCCCGAGCTTGAGCCGCTGCGCCAGCTTCTCTCGGCGCCGAAACCGATAAAAGTTGCGCACAACGCCAAGTTCGACGCCAAATGGATAAAACATTATCTCGGCGTCGAGGTCAACGGAATTTTCGATACCTTGATCGCCAGCCAGCTGATCGCGGCGGGCGATCAGGACCGGCGTCATAATCTGGCGGAAGTCACGTCGTATTTTCTCGGCGTCGAGCTGGACAAAAGCGAACAGGTCAGCGACTGGAACGCGCCGGAGCTTTCGCAGGCGCAAATCGAATACGCCGCCCGCGACGCCGCGACGATGGTTCCCTTACGCGAAAAAATCGTGGAAAGATTAAAAACCGACGATTTGATAAAAGTCGCCAAGCTCGAGTTCGACTGCGTGATGCCGGTCGCCGCGATGGAACTGAACGGGTTTTATCTGGACGCGGCGCGCTGGCGCGAGCAGCTCGAAAAGGTAAAAAAAGAACAGGCAATCGTCGCGCTGGAACTGCAGCAGATGCTTTCGGCGGGCGTCGCGCAGGCGTCGCTTTTCGGCGTGGCGGAAATCAATCTCGATTCGCAGACGCAGGTCACGGACGCGCTGAAAAACCTGGGCGTTCCGGTTCCGGCGACGACGCGCGGCTGGCAATTGCAGCCGCTCGCCGCCGCTTATCCGGTCGTGGCGAAATTGCTGGAATATCGCAGCGTGGCGAAATCCCTGACCAGCTTCGGCGAAAACATTCTGGAATTTATCAAGCCGCAGACCGGCAGAATCCACGCCGATTTTCGCCAAATCGGCGCGCCGACCGGCAGATTTTCCTGCAATAATCCGAACTTGCAGCAAATCCCGCACGCCGAAGAATATCGCCGGTGCTTTCGCGCGCCCGAAGGCAGAAAGCTGGTGATTGCCGATTATTCGCAGGTCGAATTGCGAATCCTGGCTGATTTCTCAAACGACGAAAATTTTATCAAGGCTTTTCATTCCGGCGCGGATTTTCATACGATAACCGCCGCGCAGGTTTTCAACGTCGCTGCCGAACAGGTCACGCCCGACCAGCGCTCGTTTGCCAAACGCCTGAATTTCGGCGTCGTTTACGGCATCGGCGCGTCGCGCTTTGCGCTGATGACCGGCTTGCCGCAAACCGAAGCCGAAAACATTATGCGCCGCTATTTCGCCACTTATCGCGGTCTGGACGCGTGGCTCCGCGACGCCGCGCGAAAAGTCACCGCCGAACGCCTCGCGCGAACGGCGACCGGCAGAATGATGCGTTTCCGCTTTGACGAAAACGACCGCGCGCAAATTGCCGCCGCCCAGCGCAACGGCAAAAATATGCCGATTCAGGGCACCTCAAGCGATATTCTCAAACGCGCGCTGCGCCTTCTGCAAGATAAATTCACCGGCACTTCCGCGCGGCTGGTGAATATCGTCCACGACGAAGTAATCGTCGAATGCGACGCGCCCGAAGCCGAAATGACGCAAAAGAATCTGGAAGACGCAATGTGCGCGGCGGGCGAGGAATACATCAAAAAAGTTCCCGTCAAAGTCGATTCGAAAATCGCCGACGAATGGTCGAAATAAGAAAATTTAACCGCAGATGAACACTGATAAACGCGGACGTGAAACAGGATTTACATGATAAAAAAGAAATTCAATGCTCTTAGTTTTAATTACCCTGTAAATCAAGCCGACCGCTTTTTTGATTCGTCCGGCTTCCGCCTTTTTATTGTATTTAAGCCGAAAACGAAAACGGGCGCACTTAAGATTGTGCGCCCTTTGATTTCGTTTTTGAAAATTCAAATTAACTTTCCTGCGTCGCCGTTTTCGCTTCGGGCACGATATATAAAATTCTGGTGCAGCTTTCGCAGGTGATAATGCGGTCGCCCTTTTTGATTTCGACCTGCATCTGCGGTCGCAGCTTCATAAAACACGCGCTGCACGAGCCGTTTTTTACTTCGGCGACGGCGATTCCGTCGCGGCTGCGCTGCGCCATACGGTTGTAGACGCTCGCCAAATTCGCCGGCAGCGTGATGAAAACGTCGTGGCGTTTTTTCAATTCGCTGTCGAGCTCGGCTTGATTGGCGGCAAGTTCCGTTTCAAAAGTTTCCATCTCGCTCCGGCGATTGGATTCGAGGCTGGAAATCTCTTCCGAGCGCTCGGCTAAAACTTTTTCCACTTCCTCGACGGTCGTCATTTTTTCCAGAACCTGCGCTTCGAGCGCGGCAATCTGTTTTTGCAAAGCGTCGGTTTCGCGCATCGCGGTTTCGTATTCCTTCTGGTTTTGCGCGTGTTTCAGATTGCGGTCGGCGCGTTCGAGATAATTTTTATTTTCGGCGATTTGCGCTTCCAGCCGGTCGC
>DASVRL010000262.1:0-2272 GCA_036388635.1 Pyrinomonadaceae bacterium | reverse complement strand
GCCAGTTTTGTAACTTTATTATTCACTTACTTTTAATCTTAGCAAAAAAATCTCGTGAGAGCGTTTAACTCTCACGAGACCTAAATTATAGTTAATCGAAAATTTATTCAGGTCCGCAAACCCAATCACAATAAGCGATGCAAGCGTCGAATTCGCTGACGCATTTTTCCACACAAGGTCCGTAGTCCGGACATGGGACAATGCATGCCTGTAACTCAGCTCTGCAAGTTTTATGACAGCTTTCGGGACAAGGCGGGTCTTGAGCGTTAGCCCGAAAGTCCGTCGCGGAAGCAAATCCCAGACAAGCGAGCAAAGCGACTAAAACCAGCCAGCGTAACATTAATTTTTTCATATTTGAACTCCTTCTGCGTAGTTTTTGCCGTTTTTGTTTGAGAAACAAATTAAGCCGTTAATGTAATTCGCGGGAGCTTATTTTGGTGAAAATACAATGCGCCCTTTTTTTAAAAAAGGCAAGGATTTTTATTTAGCCGGCTTTGACATAAAATCAAATGTCAAAGCTATGCTCGGGACGAAGACCAGCCTCATCCCGAGCATAGCTTTTGTATTTCGAGCTTAACTCAGACGTTTCTGTAAATATTCCTTCAACTCGGAAATATTTATTCTTTCCTGTTCCCACGTATCGCGGTCGCGCACGGTGACGGCGTTGTCTTCCAGCGATTCGTGGTCGACCGTAACGCATAAAGGCGTTCCGATTTCGTCCTGCCGCGCGTAAAGTTTTCCGATGCCGCCCGTGTCGTCGTAAACAGTGCGCATCGCGGGCAAAAGCTGCCGTTTCAAATCCTTCGCCAGCGCGACGATTTCCGGCTTGTTTTTCGCCAGCGGCAAAACGGCGACCTTTATCGGCGCTAAGTCAGGTTTTAGTTTTAAAATCACGCGCGTTTCATTTTTGTCGTTCGTTTTTTCGGTGTAGGCGTCCATCAAAACGGCGAGCAAGGCGCGATTGACGCCCGCTGCCGGTTCGATAACGTACGGATAAAAACGTTGTTTCGTCTGCTCGTCAAAATACGATAAATCGTCGGTCGAATCGGGATTCAAACGTTTGCCTTCGGCGTTTTCCGGCTTTTTCGAGTGCGCTTTTAAATCAAAATCCTGACGATTCGCAATTCCCATTAATTCGTCAAATTGCTTGTCTTCATCGTCGCGCTCGGGAAAAAAGCGATACAAAATATCGACCGTTCGCGCGGCATAATGCGCGAGCTCATCTTTAGATTGTTCGTAAAGCCGGAGATTTTCGCTGGAAATTCCGAGAGAATAAAACCATTGCTGGAAAGCGTCGATAAATTCCTGCATAATCTGCGGCGCGTCTTCCGGTCGGCAGAAATATTCCATCTCCATCTGCTCGAATTCGCGCGTGCGGAAAATAAAATTTCCCGGCGTCACTTCGTTGCGAAACGCCTTGCCGATTTGCGCGATGCCGAACGGCAGTTTCCGGCGAGAAGTGTTCAGAACGGTGGCGAAATTGATAAAAATTCCCTGCGCCGTTTCCGGTCTCAAGTAAGCCAGCGCCGATTCGTCTTCGTCGGATGAAACCGCTCCGACCGTCGTCCGAAACATCAAATTAAATTCGCGCGCCTCGGTCAAATCGCATTCCTTGCCGCTTCCGGCGCAGACGCTCGGCTCTTTCGGGCATTGCACGTCCTGCAATTTATCCAGCCGAAATCTGCCTTTGCACGCGCGGCAATCGACCAGCGGGTCGGAAAAAGTCGTCTCGTGACCGGAATATTTCCAGACCAGACGATTCTGGATAATCGAAGAATCCAAGCCTTCGATGTCGTCGCGCTCGTGAACCAGCCAGCGCCACCAGCTGCGCTTGATGTTATTCGCCAATTCGACCCCGAGCGAGCCGTAGTCCCAACTGCTTCCAAGCCCGCCGTAAATTTCCGAAGCCGGAAAAACAAAGCCTCTGCGCTTGGCGAGGCTGACAATCGTTTCGATATTCGGTGCTGTCATAAAATTGATTTTACTAAATTTTAATAAACCTTTATTTTACTTTATTTATAGATAACAAATACAAACTTGATAAAACTTCTGTATCCCAAAATGTAACCTAACAGCTTAAATTAAGAAAGTTTTATTGGATTTCCCGGCTTTATTTTTGTCGTTTGATTCCTTCGCTCTTTTTCCGGCTCGGCAGAGATTCCGGTAAATCCAAGTCGTCCTCAATCAAAACTTCAACATAGATATTAGCAGCCTTAGCATAAGCGGCGAGAACATGAAGCGGCGGCTCAATAATATCCCGTTCAAACTTTGA
>DASVRL010000261.1:0-2713 GCA_036388635.1 Pyrinomonadaceae bacterium | reverse complement strand
AAGCTTTAATTCGTTACAGGTTTCCTGCGCTCTGATAGTGGTGCGAACCATTCCCGTGCCGCCGAAAGTCGTGTCGAGCGAACCGTTCGGATTATATCTGATGAGGACGATAGCGATGTCGTCGCCGCCGATTAGAATTTTCCCGTCCGGCTGAATGACGACCGAACTCGGCTCGCCGACGCTGTTGGAAGTGTTTGTGATGGCAATCCCGTCGCCGTCAAATGAAGTATCCAAATCGCCGTTCGGCAGATAGCGCACCGCTGCAAAGCAAAAGCCGTTGAAAATAGTCGCGCCCACCACGACGATTTTGCCGTCGGGTTGAATGGCGACCGCGTATCCGCCTTCCTGGTCGCCGGTGATAATGGTTGTTTTTTTACCGCCGCTGCCGAACGATGTGTCCAGACTTCCGTCCGGGTTATAGCGCGCAACGGCAAAACCATCACCCGCCCAACCGGCGACGACGATTTTTCCGTCCGTCTGGACGGCGACGCCCCACGCTCTATCGTATTGACCGGCAAAATCCGTTGTCACGATGCCTTGATTGCCAAAGCTCATATCACGAGTTCCGTTCGGATTATAACGAGTAACTAAAAAGTCGGTCGGAGTATTGGTGTTGGGTTGTACGGAAGAAATGATGACGATTTTACCGTCGGGTTGGAGAACGGCGTCAGACGGCGAAATATAACCGTCCGTGACAAATCCGCCTTCGCCGAAGGTCGGGTCGAGCGAGCCGTTCGTCAGGTAACGAACAATCAGAATCGTGCCGCGTTCGCCGTTTCCGATGGTGCCGACGGTGATGATTTTCCCGTCCGCCTGCAGCAGGACTTTGCGCGCGCTGTCATAGCCGAAACCGAAACCGTTGCGATGAAAACCCGTGCCGTAAAAAGTGGTGTCCAGGCTGCCCGGCGCGGCAAAAATTGCGGTTGCGGCAATCAAGGTGATAAAACAAGCGGCGATTGCCATCAGCGACGAAATTTTCATAAGTTTCTTCCTGTTGACGACGATTTTTATTCAGGCGGCGGGCGGGCGATAAACTTCCGGTTAAAAAGTCTATTTAAAAAAAAGAGTTAAATTAATAAACGTTAACGCCACGGATTATAATTCGCCTCCGGCGGAAAAGCAAATATTTTCCGCCGGACATTTGCTGCGAGCGAAAGAGATTAGCCACGAAAAACACGAAGAGGCGCAAAACGGAATGGAGAAATTTCAGCTGCCGGCAGCGCGAATGTCACGAATAAAAGAAATAAATTCAATTCGTGTCGCCGGTATTATTTGCAGCTGATTTTTTAATTCTTATTTCGTGTTCTTTTCGTATTTTTCGCGGCTGAATTTTTATTTCGCCAATCTGAGATGCGGAATTTCTTTCGACGGCATCGGCGGAACGACGACTTTGCGCGTCGGCATAATCGCCTGCCAGCGCGTTTTGTCCAGGACGATTTTTTCGGCTTCATCGTGCGGGACGGGGCGCGAAAACAAATAGCCCTGACCGTATTCGCAGCCCAAGATTCGAAGCTGGTGAAGCTGGTGAATCGTTTCGATCCCTTCGGCGACGACGTCCATCCCGAGCGCTTTGGCGAGCGCGATAATCGTGCGGACAATCTCGCCGTTTTCCGTGCCGTCTTCCATCGTGCTGACAAACGAGCGGTCGACTTTTAACGTGTCAATCGGGAAACGATGCAGATAACTTAAAGAAGAATAACCCGTGCCGAAATCGTCAATCGAAAGCTGCAAGCCGAGTTCTTTCAATTTTTTCAGCATCGCAATGACCATCTCGGCGTTTTCCATCACGGCGCTTTCCGTGATTTCCAGCTTCAGACACGACGGCGCGATGCCGGTTTCGACGATAATTTTCTGAATCTCTTCGACCAGATTATCCTGCCCGAAATGTTTGCCCGAAAGATTGACGCTTAAAATCAGCGGTTTGTTCGTCGGGTCGAGATTTTGCCAGGCGACCATCTGCCGGCAGGATTCGCGCAGAATCCAGAGCGTAATCGGCACAATCAGACCGGTTTCCTCGCTGACCGGAATAAAATCGCCCGGCGAGACCAACCCGCGCTGCGGGTGATTCCAGCGAATCAGCGTTTCAAATCCGCCGAGCTGCATTGTTTCCAAATCGATTATCGGCTGGTAAAAGGCGAGAAGCTCGTTGCGCTCGACGGCATAGCGCAAATCGGTTTCAATCTGCAGGAGCGTGACGGCGCGCGTGTGCATCGTCTGGTCGAAAATCTCGTAATTTTTCTGATGGTCTTTGGCGTAGTACATCGCGATGTCGGCGTCGCGCAAAACCTCTTCGGCGGCGTGATAAGTCGGATTGCCGAGCGCGATTCCGATGCTCGTATTGACGAAAACCTGGCGACCGCCGATGGCAAACGGCGACGACAATTTGTAATTGATGAGCTGGGCAAAGCTGACGGCTTCTTCGGTCGTTTTGACGTGGCTCAAAACAATGCCGAATTCGTCGCCGCCGAAACGCGCCAGCGTATCTTCATCGCCGATCAGCTTTTTCAATCTTTCGCCGACTTTTCTGAGCAGATTGTCGCCCGTCGAATGCCCGAGGCTTTCGTTGATAGTTTTAAAGCGGTTGAGGTCTAAAAATAAAACGGCGAAATTAAAACCGGGCGTCTGCTGGCTTTTTTCCAAAAGAAATTTCAGGGTTTCGATAAACTGGTTGCGATTCGGCAAATCCGTCAAAGCGTCGTGAAAAGCCGCGTGG
>DASVRL010000260.1:0-16844 GCA_036388635.1 Pyrinomonadaceae bacterium | reverse complement strand
AGGATGAAACGCCGGTCACGACGACGGAAACCGAAACGCAGACCTCGCCGGAAACAAACGGCGAAACGGAAAGCTTTCAGGGCAAAATCGACCAGTTCAGCACGCGTATCAAGGAAATGAATTCGCGCGTCAGCTCGCTCGAATCGTCGCGCCGCGGCGAACTGGGCGAAAAACAAAGAAAGCTTTTACTGAATCTCGAAATCCTGTCGCGCGCCGAACAGCGCTCGGAAATGCTGCGCGAAAAGCTTTTCAGCTTAACGGAAAAGGAAAATTCGATAAAAGCCGAACTCGAACAGGTCGAATACGATTCTCAGGAAGACGTTATCAACCGCAATCTGGCGATGGTCGGCTCGATGCGTCCCGAAGAAATGCGCGAGCAGAAACGCCGCGCTCTGCAAAACAAAAAGACGAATCTGAATAATCTTTTGCAGCAGATTCAAAGCAATAAAGCCGGTTTGCAGGAAAACGTCGTCAAAGCCGATATGCTGGTCGAAAAACTGCGCCAGAAGCTCGAAACCGATATCGATAACGCGTTAAATGATTTAGACGAGAAATAAAACAGATTAAATTATTTCGTTCAGCGAGAGGCGAGCCGATTGGCTCGCCTTTATTTTATCGACCGCATGTTTTATAAATAATTTCGGGAAATAAAATAAATAATTTCGGGAAATAAAATGAATCTTCAATTTTTCATCGCCCGTCTCACCGCCAATGCGAAAGTCCTCGAGTCTTTGTGTCGGGAAATGACTGTCGAGCAATCCGGCTGGAAACAATCGCCCGAAAAATGGTCAATCCGGCAAGTCGTTTATCATCTGTCGCGCACGGAAGAAAGGGATTTTCGCCCGCGCCTGGAAAAAACTCTGCGCGATAAAAACGAAGATTGGAATTCGCTCGTCGCATCGGAAATGCGGCTGGAAGAAACGAGCGGCGCGAATAATTTGAGCGAATACCTGCAAAATTTTCTCGCCGAAAGAGAAAAATCAATCATCTGGCTCAAGACGCTCGACAATCCCGTCTGGGAAAACTCGCACCGGCACAACGAACAATTAACGCTCGCCGCCGGAGATTTGCTCGCCTCGTGGCTGGCGCACGATTACCTGCACATCAAACAAATCGTTCGCCTGCAATACGATTACGTCAATTCGATTTCAGAACCTTTTAAAACCGATTACGCCGGAAAGTGGACGTAAAAAGTGGTAAACGGTAAGTGCTAAGTGGTAAGTTCGTTAATTTGTAATTGCAACTTACCACTTACCGATTACCGTTTACCACTTTTTATGCAAGCCGAAGCAACTTCGTTCGTTCCTTAATTCGTCAAACCAGGCGAAGCCCTTGAAGTTCCGCGCATTTTAGTTTCTGAAGGAGAAAGTATGAATAAAGAAAATGCCAAAATTTTATTTGGTCTGATTCTGTTTACGTTTTGTTTTGCCGCCGCGGCGCAGGCGCAGGGCGTCATCGTTCCGATAATCTGCGAGCGTCGCCCGTGCGTTCCGCCGCCGCGCCCGATTCCGCCGCGCCAGATAGTTCCGACCGCGCTGCCCGTCAAATCAATCAATATCGACACCAAAATTAACGGACAGGTCGCGACCACGCATCTGGAACAGGTTTTTCGCAACGACACGCCTTACACCTTGGAAGGAACTTATTTTTTCCCGATTCCCGAAACGGCTTCGATTGTCGAATTTGCCATCTGGGAAAACGGCAAAAAGCTCGTCGGCGAAGTCCGCACGCGCGAAGAAGCGCGCCGGATTTACGAAGAAATCGTGCGTCGCCAGCGCGACCCGGGACTTCTCGAATACGTCGGCAAAAATCTGTTTCAGGCTTCGATTTTTCCGATTCCGCCGCATTCGGACAAAAAACTGGAAATGACTTACACGCAGGTTTTAAAAGCCGAATCGGGAACGGTCGCGTATCGCTACCCGCTCGGCACGGGTCAGCGAAACTGGCTAGAAGCGAACCGCAGTGAAATCGGGCGCGGAGCACGTCCCGATAAGGTCGGCACCGTGTCGGGACGCATCGAGATTCAGAGCAAAGAGGCTTTGAGAAATATTTATTCGCCTTCGCATTCGATTGACGTGAAGAAAAAAGGCGAAAACAATGCCGTGCTGACCTTTGAAACTTCCGAAAAAAATCTGCTTGATTTCCAGCTTTTTTACGGGCTTTCGGCGCAGGATTTCGGGATGACGCTGCTGACTTATCGCGAAGCGGCGAAAGACGGATTCTTTCTGCTTCTGCTGTCGCCGAAAGACAATATTCTGGAGCGCGAGCTGGTTTCCAAAGACATCGTTTTCGTGCTCGACACAAGCGGCTCGATGGCGGACGAAGGCAAAATGGAAAAAGCGCGCTCGGCTTTATTGTTCGGTATCAGAACTTTACGCGACGGCGACCGCTTTAATGTGATAAATTTCGCGGGCGAAGAACATTTGATGGAAAGCGGTTTGATCGCCGCCGATGCGAGCGGCAAACGGCGCGGCGAGGAATTCGTCAAAAAACTTCAACCGACCGGCGGAACGAACATCAACGACGCTCTGATTGCCGCGAAAAAACAATTTGACCGAAACGACCGCCCGAAAATTCTCGTGTTTATGACCGACGGTTTGCCGACGGTCGGCGAAACGAACGTCGAAAAAATCATCGGCAATTTCGACAAAGAGAAAATCGAAGGCTTGCGGCTTTTTAATTTCGGCGTCGGCTACGACGTCAACACGACTTTGCTCGATAAATTAGCCGCCGAAAATTCCGGCGCGGCGGATTACGTCGAGCCGAAGGAAGATTTGGAAATCAAGGTTTCAAACTTTTTCGGCAAGGTAAATTTTCCGGTCTTGACCGATTTGGAAATCGACTTCGGCGGCGTGCAGACCGAATTGCTTTACCCGCGCAAAACGCCGGATTTATTCAAAGGTACGCAAATCGCGATTATCGGGCGTTACAAAACCTTCGACGACAAAGCCGTTGTAACTCTGCGCGGCAGAGACGGCAGGGAAATGAGAACTTTTCGTTATGCGGATCTGGATTTTCCGCAGCGCAACGAGGAAAACTCGTTTCTGCCGAAGCTCTGGGCGATTCGCCGCGTCGGCTGGCTGACCGAGCAGATTCGCAGTAACGGCGAGCAGAAAGAATTGAAAGACGAGATTGTCCAGCTCGGCACGCGTTACGGCATCGTCACGCCTTACACTTCTTATCTCGCTATGGAAAATTTGCGAATAGACGGAACCAGCGGCGAGCGGCAAGTCCGCAACGAAGTTTTCCGAAATAGCGCGCCCAGTGCGAAGCGAGAACAGAGCGGTCAGGGCGCGGTCACTATCAGCAAAAACACTACGTCGCAGCAAAATACTGTGACCGTGGCGGTTGACAGTAAGGAAGATAACGAAATTATCTCGTTCTCGAATAATTATTCGCAGCAGGTCGGAACGAAAAATTTCTACAATGTGAATAACGTCTGGCAGGACTCGGAATTTGACGAAAAATCGAGAAACAACGAAGTCAGAATCAAGTTTGCCAGCGACGAATATTTCGATTTGCTCGCCAAAGAAAAAGACCTCGCGCAGTTTTTCGCGCTCGGCGAAGAAGTGGTCGTCGTCTGGAAAGGCAAAGTTTATCGGGTTATAAAATAAAAAGGGAAATTAACGTCCCGGAAGCAAAGCGCGCGAAGGCGCAAAGGAATTTAAGGGAAAAATCATTTATTATTTTTCCCTTATTTATTAATTTCCTTTGCGCCTTCGCGCGCTTTTCGCCTTTGCGTTAAACTTTTCTTTTTTGACGAAAATCGAGCGAGGTATAACGTATCTTCGTTCTTTTTTCAAAATTCATAACGAAAAGTTGTTAATGCAGGTGACATTTGACGAATTTCGGTTTATCTTATTCGTCAACCAACACCTGTTTCTTTTATTTGGGAAGTATTTCATACAAAACGGAGTCATCAATGAAGTCGAAGATTTTTGAGCGACAAAAATTAATCGTTGCCTTGTTTCTGTGGCTGATTTCAGCGGCGGCGATTTCGGCGCAGCCGGGCTGGAATTCTGTCCGGAAAGACAGTTCAGGAGATTTGGTTGCGGTGTTTTTTACGTCGGCGGAGAACGGCTGGATCGGCGGCGACAGCGGCTATCTGGCTTCGACCGGCGACGGCGGCAGAAGCTGGATAAAGCAATCCTTAAATACGACGGAAAACATCAACGAGATTTATTTTCGCAACGCCGAGAACGGCTATATTCTCGCCGGACCTAAAATTTACATCTCGAAAGATAAGGGCGCGAGCTGGCGCGAAACCAGAATTTTTCAGCTCAGCGAATTGAAAGGACTGACGCCGGAATTCTTAAGCGTCCGGTTTGTCGATAAACGGCGCGGTTATATTGTCGGGTCGGTTTCCAATCGCAATGACGAGGTCGTCGACAGCCTCGTTTTGCAGACGGTGGACGGCGGCGAATCGTGGCACCGAATAAAAGTGCCGACCAAGATGGAATTGTTTCATCTGGATTTTGTCGGCGACGAGCGCGGCTGGATTGTCGGCGACAAGGGCAGCATTATTTTCACCGAAGACGGCGGCTCGACCTGGCAAAGGCAAACTTCGGGCACCGACCGCGCTTTGCGGAGCGTCGATTTTCGGGATTCTGAAGAAGGTTACATCGTCGGCGGTCGCGGCGTTATCCTGCGCACGGAAAACGGCGGCAGAACGTGGGAAAAAGTGACGACGCCGTTTACCGATTCGCTTTTCCGCGTCAGCTTTCCGGACGACAAAAACGGTTTTATCGCCGGTCGCAACGGCGTCGTCCTGCGCACCGACGATAAGGGAAAAAGCTGGATAAAACAGGAAACTAAAACGACCGAAGCGCTTTACGGTCTGTTTATGGAGAAAAAATACGGGTGGGCGGTCGGCGGCAAAGGCGTGATTCTGCGCTATCAGAGATAAATCTTTTTATTCATTCATAAAAGCGGGCAGTTCGGCTTAATAAAGTAGTAATCAATTAAATTTTGGAGGAGAGGAAATGACCAGAAAATTAATTTCGGTTCTGCTGGCAGGTTGTTTTTGCTTATTTGTTTTTGCTGGCGCGACCTTCGCCCAGGGCACGACTTCGCGCGTGACCGGAACTGTCACGGACGCTTCGGGCGCCGCTGTTTCGGGCGCGACCGTGACCATTACGAATGAAGCGACCGGTGTAGCTTTAACCACCGAAACGGGCGAAAGCGGAGCGTACACTTTCGATTTAATCCAGGTCGGAAGCTACACGGTAACGGTTGAAAAGACTGGTTTTAAAAAGCTGGTTTCAACCAAAAATACGGTCAACGTCAATCAACCGGCGACGATTAACGCGGCTTTGGAAGTCGGCGACGTTTCGGCGACCGTGCAGGTCGAAAGCACGGTCGAGCAGGTGCAGACCAGCACTTCGGGCAATATCGGCAGCACGATTGAACAGAGAACTTTAGAAAGCCTGCCGATTGTCGGCACGCGCGGGCGCAACCCGCTCGATTTATTAAATTTTCAGCCGGGCATCGTTTTCGGCGGCAACACGGGCGGCGGCGTCAACGTTCACGGCTCGCGCGACCGCGCTTTTAATTTCACACTGGACGGCATCGACATCAACGAATCGAGCGCGGGCGGCTCGAATTTTACGCCGCTTCGACCGAATCCCGATTCGCTGGAAGAATTTCAAATCGTGACCAGCAACTTTACGGCGGAGCTCGGACGCAGCAGCGGCGCGCAGGTCACGCTGGTCACGCGCTCGGGCAGAAATCAGTTTTTCGGCAATCTGTTTGAATATTATCAAACGCCGGATTTCAACGCGAAAAGTTATCCGATAACGATTGCCGGGCTTCCGAAAGAGCAGTTCGTCCAGCACATTTTCGGCGGAAGCTTGGGCGGTCCGCTTTTTAATCCGGGCTTCGGCGAAGGCACCAAAGCCGGCTGGCTGCGAGACAAAGCTTTTTTCTTCGTCAATCTGCAAATGCTGCGCGCTTACGACACGGCGCTGGTGACGCGCACCGTCTACACGCAGCAGGCGCGGGCGGGATTGTTTCGCTACGTCGTCGGCAGGGCAAACGCTCCTTCGGGTTCGTCGACTGCCGCGGTTGACGCCGCCGGTAATCCGCTTTTGCCCGCTTGCAGCGCGACCGTGACGACTTTATGTGTGCAAAGCTACAACGTCGGCACGCAAGCGCCGATCAGCGTCGACCCGACGCTAGCCGGCATCATCAACCAGATGCCGCTGCCGAACAATTTTACCACCGGCGACGGCTTGAACACCGCCGGGTTTAACTTTGCTTCGCCGCAGCGCGAGCGGCAATACGATTTTGTCACCAAGCTCGATTTTAAACTCTCCGAGACGAATATGTTTTACATCCGGTACGCTCAGGGAGAACAGAATACTTTCGGCGATTCGGCAAACGGCGGGCGTCCGGTTTTTCCAGATTCGCCGAATTTCGTCGATACTTTCCGCACGCCGAAAAACCTGGCGATCAACTGGCGTTTATCGCCGACGGCGGTCTTTACCAATGAATTTATCTTCGGCATCAGCAAATTCGGCTTCAGTTTCGATACGCCCGAACCCGACCCGAACATTCCTTTTTCGTTTCTGACCATCGCGACGCCGAACACGAATTTTTCGTATAACGCGAGAAAGCTGCGAACCTTGCAGTTTGTCGATAACCTGACGTTCGATTTTTCGCCGCACGTCATCAAAGCGGGAATGAACCTGCGTTTCGGACGCCACATCGACGACCGTTCGACCGTTTCGGGAACGAACGTCGAGCCGGTCGTCACTTTCAGCGGCGCGGCGGGTTATAACGGATTTAATTTGCCGACCGTCTTTTCGGCGACTAATCCAACGGGAATCAATACGAATGACCTGACGCTGCTGCAAAACACGGTCAACAACCTGCTCGGTAGAATCGGAACGATTTCGCAGGCTTTCGTTTCAGACCCGACCAACCCGAGCGGTTTTGCTCCGGGGGGAACGCGCTGGATTAACGAAGCCTATTACCCGGAACTCGATTTTTATATCCAGGACAACTGGCGTTTTCGTCAAAATCTGGTTTTCGACATCGGTTTGCGCTGGGAAGCGAAATTAAATCCGAGCGTTAACGGCAGACCGATTCTGGTACCGAATCAGCCGGTGAAATTAGGCGCGGCGCCGACCAACACTCTGCGCTGGGTCGAAGGCGATTTATTCGATAACGATTACGGCAAATTCCTGCCTTCGCTCGGATTTGCGTGGGATCCGTTTAAAACCGGCAAAACTTCGATTCGCGCCAACTATCGTATTTCGTCGGATCGCATAGCCAGCTTTTTGTTCGGCTCGTCCATCTTTCAGAGCACGCCGGGAAACAACGTCGGCGCGACGAATTCGACTTTCGGACAAGGCGGCGGGCTTTACCGAAATCTCGGCTCGGTCTTGTCTACATTAACTCCGACGAGCACGCCGGACGCCTTAAGACAGCCGGCGGCATTCGGAACAGGCTCGATTAACGTGATTGACCCGGATTTGCAATTTCCGATGATTCATTCGTGGTCGGTCAGTTTCCAGCGGGAGTTCTGGAAGAGCAATGTCCTCGAAGTGAATTATATCGGCAAAAAAGGCACTCATCTGCTCGGCGGATACAACGCCAACCAGGTGGATATCTTTTCGAACGCGCCGGGTTTCAGCGAAAGCTTTTTAGCCGCTTTCAATACGATTCGCAGCAATGCGACGGCGAACAGCCCGCTGATTAACGCGCTGCTGACCGGAAGCGCGACCAACAATAACGGCTCAGCCAGATTTCGCGCGCTGGTGACGCAGAACACGATTAATCAGGGCAATGTCGCGTCGGCGGCTTTGACGGTTTCGCAGCGAACCTGTCAGGCGGCGGACGTCACGGCGGGCGTCTGCACCAATGCCCAGCTCGGTCAGAGATTGGTTAATCTGGGCGGATTCACTTATTTTCTACAACGTTTTCCGCAGTTTACCGGCGGCTTGAACGTTTTCGACAGCAGCGATTATTCGTTCTACAACGCGCTGGAAGTGATCTTCAAACGCCGGATCAGCCGCGGTTTGGGTTTCCAGTTAGCTTATACTCTGTCCAAATCGAAGGACAATCGCTCGTGGGACCCGTCGCTGAGCACGGTTTCGACCGGCTCGGTTCAATCGGCTTCGAGCACGCCGTTTGATTTGCGCGACCGCAGGCTGAATTACTCCTGGTCGGATTTTGACCGCCGTCACGTTTTTCAGGGAACGTATGTCTATGAACTGCCGTTCGGCAGAGAAAAATGGCTTTCGAGCGGCAATAAAGTCGTCGACTACGTTTTCGGCGGCTGGCAGCTGTCGGGAACTGTCATCTGGATGTCGGGCAGACCTTTCACGGTTTATTCCGGCATAAATTCGGTCAGCAACGTCGTGCAATCGACGGCTGATTGCAGCGGCTGCACCAGAAACAGCGGGCAGTTGATACTGGAAAACGGCAGAAATTTCTGGTTCGACGCCGCGACGCGAGCGATGTTTTCAGCGCCCGCGCCCGGCTCGATCGGCAACACGGGACGCAATTTCTTTCTCGCGCCGCGTTATTTCCAGACGGACGCTTCGCTGTCGAAAAAATTCCGCTTTACCGAGCGGATGAATTTCGATTTGCGCGTCGACGTGCGCAATCTGACCAACAATCCTTCGTTTGACAATCCGACGGCGGTTATCAATTCGACCATTTTCGGGCGAATTAACGACAGCGTGACGAATAATGCCAGAAGGATTCAATTATCCGGCAAATTTAATTTCTAAACGGAAATTAAATAAACGAATAAAAACTCTGTGACTTTTCGAGGTCACAGAGTTTTTTTGTCTGCGGCGGCAACCTAAAATAAATTTATAGCATCAATAATAACAGGCTAAGAGTCGAAATCATAGTAACTGAAAAACGTGAGCGCGGCTTAAAGTCTTTCTAATTCCTCCTGTTATAGCTGCCTGCCGGCGTATGTGACCCGGCAGGCTTTTTTTCGTGTAAAAATCAATGACAAAATAAGAAATCAGCCGCGAAAGCGCATTTTCAGCGCGTTTGTTTCTGTAAAGTTTTTCGTGCCGCCAGCGCCAGATTTTGCGCGCGCGGAAGCAGCTCGACCGCCTTGGCGACCTGCGGGTCGTCTTCAATCAAAACCTGGTTTGCCGCCACGTTGCCGAAAGCCGCCGTCGCCAGATTAAATCTTAAACGCGTGAGAATAAATTTCCGGTTGGCTTCAAGCTGTTCGGCGGAAATGCGCCACGTTTGGCTTTGCGCGACAAATTTTTTGAAAGCGGCGAAAAGGTCTTCGGAAACGGGAAAATCGCTCGGACGAATTCGCTGACCGTATTGCACCGGACGCGTTAATTTATAGCTTTCCAGCCCGCGAAATCTGCCGCTGACCGCTTCGCGCGTGAAAAAGAACATCGGGTCGAGCAGCAGCGTCTGCGCTTCGACCGGCGTCGAAGCCCGCACGACTTCATCCGGCTCGATGCCGTTTCCGCCGTAAACCGTGCGACCGGTAATCGTCCTGCCCGCCGATTTTTTCCGGTCTTCAAAGCCGGCTTTGTGACGAAAATAATCGTATAAATTTCCGCTCTGATAATCGCGCTGAATCGAGCGTCCCGACGGCGTGTAGTATTTCGCCGTCGTCAAGGTCAAGCCGGCTCCGAGCGGCAGATTGATAATGCTCTGCACCAAGCCTTTGCCGAAGGTGTTTTCGCCGACAATCAAAGCGCGGTCGTAATCCTGCAAAGCTCCGGCGACGATTTCCGAAGCCGAAGCCGAGCCGCCGTTGACTAAAACGACGAGCGGAAAGTTTTCGGCGCTGCGGTTTGTCGATTTCCAGGCGCGATGGTCGATGGCAAAGCGACCGCGCTGCGTAACGATCGTATTTCCGGCAGGCAGAAATTTCTGCGCGACCTTGACGGCTTGTTCGAGAATGCCGCCCGGATTATCGCGCAAATCCAGAATCAGCGAAGTCATTCCCTGTTCGCGCAAATCTTCCAGCGCGGCTTCGAGTTCTTCTTCGGTCGTGTAATTAAAACCGTTCGATAAATCCACGTAGCCGATGCCGGGACGCAAGAGATAGGCGTCGGGAATCGAAGGCTGCGGCACGACGTTGCGGCGAATTTCCAGCGTTTCAATTTTCTGACTCGCCGCTCTTTCAATCGTTATGCGGACAAATTTTCCTTTCTCGCCGCGAATCTGCTCGCGCACGTAGAAGGAAGATTTTCCCTTCATACCGACGCCGCCGACGGCGACGATTTTATCGCCGAACTGCAAGCCGGCGCGCGAGGCGGGCGAATCGGGAAACGTCGAAGTCACAAACGTATCGGTCGCGCCGTCAATCGTGTAATTGACAATCGAAGCGCCGATGCCCGTGTATTCCGAGCGCTGTTCTTCCAGCATCTGGCGATATTGCGCCGCGTCGTAAAAATTCGAATGCGGGTCGAGCGCGCGCAGCATCGAATCGATCGAGGATTTCGCCAGCTGGTTGTGATCGATGCGTCTGCCGTCCACGTGATAATTGCCGATGATTTCCAGCGCTTCGGCTAAATCCCGCTCGATTTGCTCGGTTCCGACCGGATTTGTATTTTTGTTGGCGAGAGATTTATTTTCCGTCGCGCGCGGGACGGAAGCCGAAAACGAAGTGCCGCGCCCGATTTTAAACGGCTCGACTTCCTGTTTCGGCAGCTGCGTAATCGGCTGCCGGCGCGGCGGCTGCGCCGAAACGACGCCGGAACACACAACGCAGGCAATTGCCAGAACTGCGGCGGCAAAGACTCTTCTCATCATAAGTTGGAATGCCTCGAAATTTCAGCCGAAAAAGTTATAAGCGCATCTTACGCAAACACGACCGCCAAAGGCAAGCCGAATCTGACTGCCGACTGAAAAATAAAATTTATTGATGCCTGGTGGAAACGTCTAATCGCGCAAAATTTCCAAGTTAAATTTTGTTTTTTTTCGGGGTTTGCTTTAGTGTAGAGTTTGAAAAAAAAAGAAGAAGGCACACCGCTTATGTCGAATCCGAATCTGGAAGAAAAACTGCAAACGATTATCGAAACGGTCGACGTCGCCAACGCTCTGACCGAGCCGCTGACGCAATCCATCAAAAACCTGCTCGACCTTTCCGCCGGTTCGATGAAATCCGAAGAAGCTTCCGTCATCATCCGCGACGGCGACGACGGCGATTTGTGTTTTCTGGTCGCCATCGGCAAGGTCGCCGACCAATTGCAGGGAATGAAAATCCCTTCCGGCAAGGGCATCGCCGGTTTTGTCTATTCGTCGGGACAGCCCGTCGTGATTGCCGACGTCGGGCAGGAAGCGTCGTTTTACGCCGAGGTCGATAAGCAAACCGGCTATAATACGCAGACTATCTTAGCAACGCCGCTTCGCCACAACGGCGAGATTATCGGCGTCCTCGAATACGTCAACCGTCTGGGCGAGCCGCCTTATGAATCGTTCACGCCGTTTGAGATGGACAAAGCCGCGCTGTTTGCCGAAGCGATTGCGTCGCTGGTCAACGCTTACGAATCGGCGCGCCTGTTTCGCGATTTGGGCGAGAAAATGCTGTCGAAAAATGAACAGACCGAGTTTCGGGAAGTGCGCGACTGGCTGAAAAATCTGCGCTCGACCTCCGAGCATCGCGAGATGATCGATTTGGCGCTGATGGTGCGCGAAATCGCCGGTCGCGGCGAAGCCGAGCGCCGTTTGTGCCGGGAAATTCTGGAAGCGGTGTTAAAATTTTCAGACGACAGTCTGGAGACAAGTTTTTTAAATTATTGATTTATGCCGATTGTTGCGTCTTCAACTGTTGTGACCACTGAATTCCAAGACATTTTAAATCCGTTCGGACTCGAAGAAAGCTGGAAATCGCGGACCGGCAAAGGTGTCAACGTCGCCGTTATCGACAGTGGCATCGACGCCAATCACCCGCAATTACAGGGCAAGGTCGTCGAATCGGTCGAAGCCGTCGCCGAGCACAAGCGTGTTTTGTTCGTGCCGTCGGATTCGGGCGATTCGGCGGGACACGGCACGGCTTGCGCCGGGATAATTTCCTCGATTGCGCCGGACGCCGAGCTTTACAGCATCAAGGTTCTCGGCGCGGGCGGCGCGGGCGACGGGCAGGCTTTTCTCGCCGGTCTGGAATACGCCATCAAACGCAAAATCCGCCTCGTCAATCTCAGCCTCGGCACCACTAAACCGCAGTTTTTCGCGCCGCTGCACGACCTGCTCGACCGCGCCTATCAAGCCGGCTGCATCGTCGTCGCCGCCGCCAACAACCTGCCGCAGCCGAGCTTTCCGTCCGTCTTTTCCTCGTCGCTGATTTCCGTCAGCAAAAGCGAAGACACCAATCCTTTCAACTTCGGCTTCAAATACGGCGAAGTCATCGAGCTGACCGCGCCCGGCGTCAACGTCCATACCACGTGGCTCAACGGCGGCTTCCGCAGCCTGACCGGCAACAGCTTCGCCTGCCCCAACATCGTCGGCATCATCGCGCTGCTGCTGGAAACCTACCCGAACCTGACGCCGTTTCAGGTCAAATCCTTGCTTTATTCGATTGCGCGGAAGAATCAGGAAAGTTAATCAGAAAACTTGTCGTCCGGAACCTGTTTCAGCATTTTCTTGACTTGCCCGGCGAAACAGAGTAAATTGAGGCGAATTTTATATTAATCATTTAAATTTTCCAGCCGTACCGAACGCCCGAACCGGTTTTACCCGCGCCGTTTATTAAAAAGGTTTCGACGTATTTTTTAAAATTCATCCGGCATTATCGTCCGTACACCACTATTTATTAAAAATTAAGGAGAACCAGAATGAAAAAACTGTTTATTTCAGTCGCGTTAATGATGCTGCTCGGCGCGCTCGCCTTCGGGCAGAAAATGACCGTCGAGCAGACGATTATGAATATCGAGCAGGAAATGGCGAGCGCCGTCATAAAAAGCGATACGACCGTCTTCGAAAAATACTTTGCCGACGACGGCTCTTTCAGCGACCCGATGGGCATGATGATGACCAAAGCCGAACTGATAGCCCAGTTCAAGTCCGGCGATTTAAAGATCGAATCATCAAAAGTAGACGGCATGAAAGTTCGCACCTACGGCAACACGGCAATCGCCACCTACACGACCACCGACAAAGGCAAATATAAAAATCAGGACATCAGCGGACAAGCCCGCTGGATCGACGTCTTCGTCAAAACAAACGGCAAATGGAAACTGGTCGCCGCGCAGGGCACGATGATTATGAAACAATAAGTTGACCGGCAGGATTTTGCGTTGATTTCAGTTTGTCGGGCATTCACTTTCGAGTTTTGCCCGACAAACTTTTTTCTTTAAAAATTTGCCTTACTATGAGATTTTATACATTAAGTTATCTACAAAGAATTAAAATTTCCAGTTACGCTGAAAGCGATTTAATTCGATAGCGTCGGGTGCAAACCCGACAAAAACGCAAATAAACAAATCGTCCCTGAAAGGGACAAATAATATAATGGCGCAAACGCTGGTGCAATTATTTGTTCACATTGTTTTCTCGACTAAAAATCGCGCCGAGATGATTTCGCCGGAAATTGAATCAGAATTATTCGCATATATCGGCGGAATCGCGGCGAACAATAATTCAAAACTCGTAGCGGCAAACGGAACGGCAAATCACATTCATTTATTGATATTGTTAAGTAAAACAATCGAACTGAGCGAACTCGTCGGAGACATTAAACGAAACAGTTCGCGTTGGATAAAGTCGAAAGGCGACGATTTCAAAACATTCGGCTGGCAGGACGGATTTGCCGCCTTTTCAGTCGGGCAGACGCAAGTGCCGATAGTCAAAGAATATATTGCCAAACAAAAAGAAAAACACGGCAAACAGAAATTTGAAGACGAGATGCGAATGTTTTACGACAAATACGGAATTGAATATAACGAGCGATACGTTTGGGATTAGTCCCTTTCAGGGACAAACCGATTTTCTCAAACATTCGTCGGGTTTGCACCCGACGCTATCGGATACATCGCTTTCAGCGATTAAAAAAATCTTGCCATTCGGAATCTATTTCTGCTATTTTCTTCGTGCAGTATTAATCTTTTCTCAAGCGCATTTGAATTAAAGGAATTAATTAAGTATGGATTTCGTCGAACAGCTTCAATCTCTAGCTCTTAAAACAGAAAAGCTTTGTAGCCTTTTGCAAACCGAAGAAGCTACGAAAAACGCTCTGGTGATGCCGTTTATAAATCTTCTCGGTTTCGACATTTTTGACCCGACCGAAGTTATACCGGAATTTGTTGCCGATGTTGGTATCAAAAAAGGCGAAAAGGTTGATTACGCCATTAAGAAAGACGGCAAAATCATTATACTTTTTGAGTGTAAGCATTGCGGCGGCGACCTCAATATCAAACACGCTTCACAGTTGTTTAGATATTTCGCAGTAACGGACGCGCGAATTGCGGTTTTAACCAACGGTCTGATTTATCGTTTCTTCACCGACCTTGAAGCGCCGAATAAAATGGACGAAAAGCCGTTTCTTGAAGTTGATATGACGGAATTAAATGATGTCGCTATCAATGAACTAAAGAAACTCAGAAAAGAAGTTTTCAATATTGAAGACATAATGGCTTCGGCTGGCGAACTCAAATACACGCGTCAAATCAAACGCCTGATTAACGAACAAATCGAAAACCCGTCCGACGATTTTGTAAAATTCTTCGCGTCAAAAGTTTACGAAGGAATTTTAACGCCTGCCCGCCGTGAGCAATTTAATGCGCTTACCAGACGAAGTTTTAAACAACTTATCAACGAAAGAATTAATGAACGTCTTAAATCCGTAATGTCGGGAAATGTTAATTCGAGTGACGACGAACCAGATGGAAATGAAGCCAGTCCGGACAAATTGATTGAAACTACTGCCGACGAACTCGAAGGTTTTTATATCGTAAAATCTTTATTGCGCGATATAGTTGACCCGAATCGAATCGTTCACCGCGACACGCAAAGTTATATGGGCATTTTGCTGGACAATAATAATCGCAAACCGCTTGCGCGTCTGCATTTCAATCGCTCGCAAAAATATCTCGGAATTTTTGACGAAAACCGACAGGAAGAAAGAGTTCCGATTAACAATCTCGATGAAATCTACCAACACGCTGAAAAAATGCGGCGAGTTTTTGCTTTCTATGAAAGTGAAAGCGATTCAAAGGAATAATAAAACTGAATCGTTCTTTAAAATGTGATTATTGCTTAGTTCTTTGTAAAAATCGTGTTGCACGCGGAAAATATGCTCTGTACACAGAAATTATGCTCCGTACAGAGAAAATATGGCTTGTGCAAAGAAAATATTCGTTGTGCAGAGAAAATATTCTTTGTGCGGAGAAATTATGCGTCGTACAGAGAAATTATGCTTCGTACACAGAAAATATGCTTCGTACATTCGATTTTTGCCGGGTTTCTTGAAAATTAGGTTTTGCACCGACAACAACACGCAGAATAAAAAAATAAACTAAAAGGAAGTGGCTCATATGATGAATGATCAGGATAGAAGGCGTTTTGACGTCTTTGTGCGTATTGTTCAGTTTGGTGCGGAGTCGGCGGCGGATTTTCCCGCCGGTTCGATTGGAAAAGTTCAGTTTGACGAGATTGCGGCGGTCGTCGAATTGCTTGACGAGCTGGCGGCAAATAAAGCGGTGAGCGTCGGCGAGGCGCGATTCACTTTTGTCGGAAAAGGTTCGGCGCGCGAGAATCTGCGTGACGAGATGTCGGATATTGTCGCGACGACGCGCTCGATGGTTTATCAGTTTCCCGGCATCGACGCGAAATTTCGGATGCCGCGCGGCAGCAACGACCAGCAATTGCTCGCCGCGGCGCGGGCGTTTACAGTCGAAGCCGCGCCTTTAAACGCGGATTTTATCGCTTACGGTTTGCCCGCGACGTTTCTCAACGAATTGCAGAACGCGATTGATGCGTTTGAAGCGAGCCTGGCGCCGACGGGCGCGGCGATTGACGCGCAGGTGGCGGCGACTGCCGAGATTGATTCGGCAATCCGTCGCGGAATGATTGCGCGCCGGATTCTGCTCGGCGTGGTTAAAAACAAATATCGAAATAATGTCGGCAAACTCGCCGCGTGGACAAGCGCCAGCCATATCGAGAAAGCGCCGCAGAATAACAGTGCGCCGCCGAATCCGCCGACGCCGTAAAAAGCGGAGATTGACGGCGAAAAGTGAATGATAAATGGTCAGCGGAAATCTTTGTGTTAATCATTTATCATTCACTTTTAAAGAATATGCTCGGTCACGACTGGTTATTTTCGGGATTTTTTAAGAAATTTTCAGTTATGTTTGCCAGCGAACGCGAGACAATTTGCAACTTTCAGGCAAATAGTGCATCTTAGTAGTGTTAGTCCTTCTCTCGCGTCAGTTTTTGATGCGCTCGTCTGATACGGTTTTCTGGATAAGTTCGAGAGCAGGTTGGTTATCATTATAGAAGTAGCTCTTGAAGTTTTGAGCATCCGAAAATCCGATTCCTTCGCAGCTAACCGTTTTTCTTCGAAGACAAATCCGATTCGACACTTCTTTAGACATTCCCAAAAGGGAAAATTAGGTAAATAAAAAATTATGTCAACGAAAATTTATGTAGGAAATCTTTCCTTCAACACATCAACACAGGATTTGGAAGATATGTTCGGCGAGTTCGGCACGGTTCAGTCAACCAACATTATCGAAGACCGCGAAACGGGTCGCTCGCGCGGCTTTGCGTTTGTCGAAATGTCGAGCAATGAAGAAGCGCAGGCGGCTATCACGGCGCTCAACGGCAAGGATATGGACGGTCGCTCGCTGACGGTCAACGAAGCGAAACCGCGTGAAGAAGGCGGCGGACGCGGCGGCAGTCGCGGCGGC
>DASVRL010000259.1:0-25942 GCA_036388635.1 Pyrinomonadaceae bacterium | reverse complement strand
GCAAATCACGGCTGGCATCAAACGGTCATTTCGGATTTGCCGCATTTCACCTATCTCGGAGCGGCGGAAAGCGAACTGCCGCCGCTCGGCTTAAAGAAAACGTCCGGCGGCGGCAGAAATTTCTGGATTCCGGCGCTTTAGCCGAATCCCGTATTATTTTAAGTAGTCAATTTTTTATTTGAGAGGAAGATTATAAATGTTGGAACATCTGGCGAGAGAGCAATTTGCCGAATACCTGAACACTACATTTAAGATTTATTTGACGCCGGACGCTGCCGTCGAGGCGGAACTGATAGAAGTTTCGGAAATAAGAAAACGCGTTCGGCAGGAAGCCTTTTCGCTTACTTTTCTCGCGCTGACCGACACCGCTTTTGAACAGGCGGCTTATAAAATAGAACATCCCGTTCTCGGCACTGACGTATTATTTATGACGCCGGTCGAAAGAAACGAGCGGGGAATAGAATACGAAGTTTTATTCAATCGCCTGACCAGCGATTAATATTAATTTGATTTTATGAATTTACCGGCGAAAGCCGCGAAAAGAGCAGATGAAAAAGATTCGGTCGCCGCGTCCGCTGCCGAAACCGGCTTTTTCGCTTTTCGTGCGCTTTGCGGACGATAGCTTTCAATCAGCGGCTGCCGTCGATGCGATTGATAATCGCTTCGTAGCGATTTCCCTTTATTCCGGTCGGGACGAGCAGCAGCGAAAACTCGCCTAGAGCGAAATGCTGCATCGGATAGACATCCTGCGGCAAGCGCGATTTCCGCGAATCCTGAAACAGCAGCGAAAAACTTTCGCCGCCGGGAAAGCGCTTTTCATTGGCTTGGCGCTTTAAATCGGCGACTTCTATCAACTGCAATTGAATTCGCCGGTCGTCGCCCGTCCGAACCTCGACAAACGTATTGACGAAAGACAGGAAATGCTCTCTCGTCAGACCGTTCAAAGCGTCCGACGCGCTTGCCGGCGGCACGATAAAAAGTTCTTCCGTTTTGGAAATCTGAGCAAAAATGCTGCCCGTCGAGCTGAAAGAAGCGGCGGCAATCGCGGCGGCTCCGAAATTCCGGATAAATCTGCGTCGTGTTGTAGTCATTTTTTTATTTGAAGAAACGTCGGTTAGATTTTTAGACCAGGCTGAAAATATTACTCTCATTTGTTAAATAATTCAAGATAAATATTCGCGGGCTAAAGACGCCGCCGCCAAAATATTAAAAATATTAACCGAGCCGAAACAGCCTAAAGCAGAGCATTTAGCAAATATTTCGAGATAGGTAAATTTATCTTGAATCGCAGTTAAAAAAAGAGTATATTTATGGCGCAAGATAAAACTTACTTTTATAACACCGAAGTTTGTTCAATTGCCGGGTTTCAAGGGCGCTACCATATTAATCAATTCATAATTAGGCTTTATTTATAATCCACTTCAGAAACTTAAGGAGATCCTATGGACGAGTTTATTGCTATCATCAAAATGTTTGGTGGTAATTTCGCACCGCGCGGCTGGGCGTTTTGCAACGGTCAGATAATGTCTATCGCGCAGAACACGGCACTTTTTTCACTGTTAGGCACGACTTTCGGCGGCAACGGGCAGACGACGTTTGGGCTGCCGGATATGCGCGGTCGCGTGCCGATTCATCCGGGACAGGGACCGGGACTTTCGCCCTACAGTCTGGGACAGCAAGCCGGCACGGAAAACGTCACGCTGAACATTACTCAAATACCGGCGCACATGCACCCGTTCGCCGTTCCTACTTCGAGCGCTACGGCTAACAGTCCTGCCCCGGCTAACAACGTGATGGCAACCGGGACGGTCACTGTCAGCGGGAATGAGATTGAAGTAATCGGTTATCGTTCAGGCGTGCAGGCTGACGGTGCGATGCAGCCGGGCAATACCGGTCCGGCGGGCGGAAACCAGCCGTCTACGATTATTCAACCGTATCTGTGCGTCAACTTTATTATTTGTCTGGAAGGTATCTTCCCGTCGAGAAACTAAATTTGGTCTGCTTTAGTCTGTCCGCGGTGAGCGCGGCGAAAAGAAATTTTTGCTGTGTTCGCTGCGGACAAAGAAAATTTCAGAATCAGCTTTACAAAATCCAGCCTACAACTGGTTTCACAAACCAAGGGCAGTTTAGAGAGGTAACGTTCCAATGAAAAACAAGACTTCGACTCTTAATCGCTTATTTTCCAAAATCTTTTCCTTCGTTTTGCTCGTGCTGCTTTCTCTCGCGCCGGCAATCAATCCGGTCACCGCCAGCGCCAACGATCCGTTAGTCACGCCGCCGGCGCCTTTTGTGATGCCGCCGATGACGACGACGGTTTCAAATGCGACGCCGATTACTATCGGCGATAACAGCACTAACCCGAACACCGTTCCCTACCCGTCGAATATTACGATTGCGGGCGCGGTCGGGACGATTACGAACGTCACGGTCGTTTTGAGAGGTCTTTCCATCGGGCGTCCGCGAGACCTTGACATTCTTCTGGTCAGTCCGACCGGTCAGGCGCTTATTCTCGTGTCGGATGTCGCTGGAGTCACCGAACCCAATTCGACTACCACCAATGTCACGATAACGCTTGCGGACGGCTCGCCGTCGCTGCCGGGCGATGTCATCGGCACGACTCCGCTGGTGTCAGGAACTTTCAGACCGACCAACAATGGCGCTGGCGAAGCCGCAATGCCTGCTCCCGCTCCGGCGCTGACCGCCGCTAACTATCCGCCGCATAGTACGGATGCCGGTTCGACCGTCTGCACCGGCTGCACGCGGACTTTCGCCACCCAATTCGCCCAACCGGGCGTGGCGGCAAACGGCGTGTGGAGTCTTTACGTAGATGATGACAGTCTTACGGGCACTGCCGGCACGATGGCGCAGGGCTGGACGCTGAACGTCACGACCGACGGCGTTCCGACGACTGCCGCTGGCGCGAGCGTCAGCGGTCGCGTGGTCAACTCGGACGGGCGCGGAGTTTCCGGCGTGAAAATCGGAATGCTCGAACCGAACGGACAAACGCGATACGCAATGACCAATCCGTTTGGCTATTTCAATTTTGCTGACGTTCCGGCAGGCGAAACCTATGTTTTCAGCGTCAAGGCGAAAGGCTATCTGCCGACCAGCGTCTCCAGAGAGGTGACTGAAGATGTGTCTGATTTGGTCATTACGCTGCAACCGGAATAATTGACTTTTCGCGGCAGACGAAATTTGCCTTAAACTAAAGACTATAAAGAGCGTGTTCGACTGATTTCGGTCGAACACGCTTCTTTTGTAAAATTATCCCCAGCCCGAAAATATTCCTGTGACACCGACGACCATCAAAGAAAACCGTCTCATCGCGCCATACGGAGGCGCGCTGAAAAATCTTTTCGTGGCGCCGGATGAAATCGCCGATTTCAAAGAATACGCCAACTCTCTGCCGTCCCTGCAGCTTTCGGCGCGGGCGTTGTGCGATTTGGAAATGCTGGCGGTCGGCGCTTTTTCGCCGGTCGAAAGCTTTATGAACCGGGCGGATTACGCCCGCGTCGTCAGCGAAATGCGCCTGGCGAGCAATCACGTTTTTCCGATTCCCGTCGCTTTGCCGATCGACGCCGAAAGCGGGATTCGCGAAAATCGGGAAATCGCCCTGCGCGACGCGAAAAACAATCTGCTGGCGGTATTGAAGACCGAAGAAATTTACGAATGGAATCGCGCCGAATTTGCCGGAAAAGTTTTAGGAACTGAAAACGCGCGCCATCCGCTGGTGGCGGAAATGAGCGGCTGGGGCAATTTAAACGTTTCCGGCAGCCTGCGCGTCGTCGAGCTTCCGCGTTATTACGATTTTCCCGAATTGCGGCTTTCGCCCGCCGCCGTTCGCGCGCGGCTCGAAGCGCTCGGCAATGAACGGGTCGTCGCCTTTCAGACGCGCAATCCGCTGCACCGCGCGCACGAAGAATTGACCAGGCGGGCGCTGGAAAAAAACGGCGGCACTTTGCTGCTTCATCCGGTCGTCGGGCTGACGAAAGCCGGTGACGTCGATTATTACAGCCGCGTCCAGACGTATAAAATTCTGACCGAAAAATATTACGACAAAAACAGCGTTCTGCTGGCGCTGCTGCCGCTGGCGATGCGCTTTGCCGGACCGCGCGAGGCTTTGTGGCACGCCGTCATTCGCCGCAATTACGGCGCCAATTGTTTAATCGTCGGGCGCGACCACGCCAGCGCCGGAGTGGATTCAAACGGCGAGCCTTTTTACGCGCCATACGCGGCGCGCGAGCTGGTCGAAAAGTTCAGCGAGGAAATCGGTGTCGGCGTTTCGGCGTTTGAAGAATTCGTTTATCTGCCCGAAACGGAAACTTATGAGGAAGCTTCGAAAGCCGGCGCCGGTAAAAGCTTTTTTTCGCTTTCGGGAACCGAGGTGCGCGAAGATTACCTGAATAAAGGTCGGCGGCTGCCGGCGTGGTTTACGCGCCCGGAAGTCGCGCAGATTCTCGAAGAATCTTATCCGCCGCGTCACCGGCAGGGCGTCTGCTTATGGCTGACGGGCTTGAGCGGCGCGGGCAAATCCACGACCGCCGAGATTGTGACCGCGATGCTGCCCGCCTGCGGTCGGCGCGCGACCTTACTTGACGGCGACATCGTCCGCACGCATCTTTCCGCCGGACTCGGTTTCGACAAAAAAGGACGCGATACGAACATTCGCCGCATCGGCTTTGTCGCTGCGGAAATCGTGCGCCACGGCGGCGTTGCGGTCTGCGCGGCGATTAGCCCGTATCGCGCAACCCGCGCCGAAGTTCGTAAAATGGTCGGCGAAAATTTCGTCGAAGTTTTTGTCGCCACGCCGCTCGACGTTTGCGAACAGCGCGACACGAAAGGAATGTATGCCAAAGCGCGGCGCGGCGAAATTAAAGGTTTCACCGGCGTAGACGACGTTTACGAAACGCCGCCGGAGCCTGAAATCGTGCTCGATACAATCAATCAATCGCCCGAAGCAAATGCGCGTTTGATAGTGAATTATCTTGTTCAAAACGGCTTTATAAAGACGTAATTAAGGCAAAATGGAAGAGTCAATCCAATTCTGAATTCCGAATCCCGAATTTTGCCTTCTGCACTTAATATTTTGTCTTCTTTTACTTATGTCTGAGGAAAATTTCGAACGTTTTCGACGGCTCGTTCTGCGGGATTTGTCGTTTCAGGAGCGATTGCGTGAGATTACAGACCGACCCGTTTTTATTCGAAAGGTCGTCGAATTGAGCGCGGAATGCGGTTATGAAATTACGCCGCAGGATGTCGAAGAAGCGATGCGCCGCAACCGGCGCGCGTGGCTGGAAAGATGGATATGAAAGAGCGGCTGGAAAATTTGCGCGATTGGGTTCCGGTTCGCTTTTACTGGCAGGAAAATCGCGCCTTTCTCGACTGGTGCTATCTGGGAAAAACGCGTTTTACCGAGCCGTTTTTTGAACAGACGATCGAGCGGCGCTTTCGCGAGCCTTTTAATTTATTGTTTCGTCACCGGACGCCGGTCGAGGTTTTGGGCGAATTACACGCTCGTCAGCGCGGCGTCGCGCCAACCGGGTTTATTTTTCATATGTCGCGGTGCGGCTCGACGCTGATTTCGCAGATGCTCGCCGCGCCGGCGCAAAACATCGTGATGTCGGAGCCGCCGCCGGTCGATTCGATTTTGCGTTCGAATTTTAAAAACCCGGAAATCCCGGACGAACAAAGAATCGAGTGGCTGCAATGGATAATCGGCGCGTTCGGTCGGAAAAGAAACGCGGAAGAGAAATATTATTTTATTAAATTCGACAGTTGGAGCGCCTTCGATTTGGCTTTAATCGAACGCGCTTTTCCGGGCGTTCCGTGGATTTTTCTGTATCGCAATCCGGTCGAAATTATCGCTTCGCATATGACGCAGCGCGGCGCGCAGATGATTCCCGGCGTCGTCGAGCAGATTCTGCCCGGTCTGGATACGGCGGACGTTTTGCGGATGCCGCCCGAAGAATATTGCGCCCGCATTCTGGCGCGAATTTGCGAAAACGCGCTCGAGCGCCTGCCGAATCCAAACGCGCTACTGGTCAACTATACGCAATTGCCGGAAGCCGTCACGTCCGTCGTTCTCAAACATTTTCGCGTCGCCTATACGTCCGGAGATATTGAACAAATGAAAAACGCCGCGCAGTTTAACGCCAAAACGCCGCAGATGAATTTTGTCCCGGACAGCGAAACCAAGAAAAAACAGGCGAGCGACGCGGCACACGCGGCGGCTGAAAAATGGGTGAATCCGCTTTATGAAAAACTTGAAAGCGAAAAGCGGAAAGTAATAAGTGAAAAGTAAGAGTTGAAACTGAATATTATTTGCTGATATTTATTCCCGGCTCTTCCTTTTGCCTTTTTATTTTTTTACTTGATTTACTTTGCGTTGAAATTCCCTGATAAAATTATGATTCCGGTTTTAAAATTGCCTTTTGTTTTCGATTCGGAGCGGCTTAAAAATGATTTGCAAAGCTTTGCGCCGATTGATTGGACGCCGCATTTTAACACTCGTTATTACGAAGGCGATTGGAGCGGAATTGCGCTTCGCGCGCCGAAAGGCTCGGCGGTTAACCAGCTTTATCCAGACCCGACCGCAAAGGACGGATACGCCGGCACCGAGATGCTCGCGCGCTGCGCGTATATTCCCGAAGTGCTCGCCGCTTTTCGCTGCGAGCTTGAATCGGCGCGCTTTCTGCGGCTCGGCGCGGGCGCCAATA
This sequence comes from Pyrinomonadaceae bacterium, assembly GCA_036388635.1. Lineage (GTDB taxonomy): Bacteria > Acidobacteriota > Blastocatellia > Pyrinomonadales > Pyrinomonadaceae > JALZHR01. The sequence goes on along the minus strand of DASVRL010000259.1, from coordinate 19,226 downwards.
TTCTCGAGCATCGCGATTATCAGCTCGGCTACGAAGACGGTTTTATCCGTTTGCACATTCCCGTGCAGACTAACGCGCAGGTCGAATTTTTTCTCGACGGTCAAAGCGTGGAGATGCGGGAAGGCGAAGTCTGGTATCTGAATTTCAATCTCAAACACCGCGTCAAGAACGGCGGCGCGTCCGACCGCATTCATCTGGTTATCGACTGCGTTCTGAACGACTGGCTGCGCGCGTTTTTCCCGCCGCAAGAGAAGACATCGGAAATTTCTTAGTTGGTAGATTTGGGTAATTAAACGCACTGAAATTTCCTTCGGATTGTTACAATATAGAAATATGAGTTTTAATTTTATCGACGCTCTGCTCATATTCTTTATTTTGCTGAGCGTTTTATACGGCTGGCAGCGCGGTTTTATCTTAAGTTTGCTCGATTTGCTGCGCTGGATCGGAAGCTTTTTAGCGGGCTTGTATTTTTATCAAACGGTCGCCGGCTGGCTCGGTTTGATAAACGATTGGACGGAGGTTTGGAATCAGCCGCTCGCCTTTGTTTTGATAGTGGCGGCGACCAGTATATTGTTTCAGATTATCGCTTACGCGCTGCTCCGGCGTTTGCCGAGAGATATTCATAAACGGCGCGTCAATCGCTTATTAGGAACCTTGCCCGGATTTCTCAACGGTTTGATTTTAGCGGCAATTTTATCGTCGATGCTTTTCTCGATGCCGTTTTCCGACGGTTTACAGGAAAAAACTCGTGAAAGCCCGACGGCAAATTATCTCGCCGGTTACACCGAAGAACTGGAAACGGCGCTTTCGTCCATTTTCGGCGATGCCGTCCGGCAGACATTGAACAACCGGCGCACGATTCATCCCGAATCGAACGAGCGCGTCGAGCTGCCTTTCAAGGTTGCCGAAACGCGACCGCGACCGGAAATCGAAGCGCAGATGCTGGAAATGGTCAATCGTGAACGCATCGCTGCCGGGCTGAACACGCTCGAAGCCGATCCGGAACTGACGGAAGTTGCACGCCAGCATTCCGCCGATATGTTTGCGCGCGGTTATTTTTCTCATAACACGCCGGAAAATCTCGACCCGTTTGACCGTATGCGGCGCGCGAATGTGCGGTTTTTAACGGCGGGCGAAAATCTGGCGCTGGCGCCGACGGTTCAAATCGCGCACACCGGATTAATGAATTCGCCCGGTCACCGCGCCAATATTTTGCGACCGCAATTCGGACGCGTCGGGATAGGAATTATGGACGGCGGCAGACGCGGTTTGATGGTGACGCAGAATTTTCGGAATTGAGACTACGGATAAATACGACTGAAAATCATATTCAGGCGATAAAAGCTCTGAATCGTCAGCTTGCCGCTTTCCCGATATCAATTTTCCGTTTCAAATCCCGCGTTTGAAAAAGTTTTCAAATGTGCGGATATTCGTATTTAAACCGCTTTCGATTTTTCCAGTATTTCCAGCGCCATTTGTAGCTCAAGGGATTTAAAGTGCGTCGAAGTCCCAGGAATACGGCGCTCCGCAACGCTGTGTAATAAAGTAAGAATTTAGCCTTTTCTATCAACATAAAATCGCCAACCGCTTATAAATATAAGGTTTAAAAAAGGGCATCGAGTTAGATTCGGACTTGCCGGAAGTGGGTGCCTGCAAATTCCTTAGGATAAAAAGATAAAATTGGCTCGATGCCAAAAGACATTTATCGCACTGATTTAATGCAATTAGTCTTCCTGCACAGACACTTTTGCAACCTCCGTGCCTGATTTCGATTTCAACCGGTCGCGGCAAAAATCTTCGTTTCTGCTTTTATTCCGACTGGTTATCGTTCTTGCGATTGGCGAATTTCTGTTTCAGCCAGGAAGCGGCAAACAAAAATATGAAGAATGAAAACAACACAAAAATACCATTCAAACTTTCCATACGCCCACCCTTTTCACTGTAATGTAAAGCCGCAAAACTTTTGAGTTTTTACGCGTTCGGTAAATCTTTTTGTAAACAATTATTTTCGACGGATGAGTATGAAGTCTCATCCGCAGGGGGAGAAAATATTTATTCTGTGATTACATCTTACTAAATTCTGGTAAATCCGTCTGTATGAAACTAGACATACGCTTGAGTTTTTGCGCTGTTGCCCGAGACTTCGGTAAACGCTTTTTGATTTTACAGAACGACGCCATCTGACTTAATCGCTAAAGATTTAGCCGAATGGCACGGATTTTGCGAAATCTCCCGATAACAGGCAAATTTTGTATGAAAAGTCTTGATTATGAGGGAATTTTTTATGAAAAGTGTAAAAAAATATTACATTTCAATAATATTTTTATCGCTCTGTAGTTTGGCATCGCATCAGGTTGCGACGGCGCAGAGCGCACTCTCCCCCCAAGATAAAAAGACGATGACCGAGTTCGAAAAAAGCGCGAAAGAGTATTCAAAACTTCGTGAACAACTCGAAGAAAAACTTCCGAAATTGCCGAAAGACGCGACACCCGAACAAATCGAAGCTCATAAAACCGCTTTCCAAAAATCAGTCCAAGCCGCTCGCAGCGGCGCGCAACCGGGCAACATATTCACGCCGGCGGCGGCGAAATTGATAAGAACGATAATCAAGAGCGAATATAAAGGGAAAGACCGCGTAGAGCTTCGGGAAACTGTTTTGGAAGCGGATACAAAAGGCATTCCCTTAAAAATCAACTTCCCGTATCCCGATTCGAAAGAACAAACCGAGATGCCGCCGACGCTGCTTTTAAGCTTCCCGCAGCTGCCGAAACAACTTCGCTTTCGGTTTGTCGGGCGCAGTCTTTTGCTTATAGACAGGGAAAACGGACTTATAGTTGATTATATGACCAACGCTCTCCCGTAATTGATTGATAAAGGAGGATAAAAAGGATGAAACGAATCCATAGTATTCTGCTGGTTTTAATATTTGCCCTATACGGTTCGGCATTGACCGCAGTTTTTGCGCAAACTCCCGCTCTCGCCCCGACCGGTGCCGCTCAAAAAACAAATTCTTCTTTACCTTTGACTTTACCGCTTCAGGAAGGCTCCGTGCGTTTTCTCGCCATCGGCGATACGGGCAGAGGTAATAGGGAGCAAAACGAGCTGGCTCAGGTGATGTTTAATTACCGGCAGGTATTTCCTTACGAATTCGTCATTATGACGGGCGATAATATTTACTATCAGGAAAAAGCCGAAGACCTGAAAACAAAGTTCGAAGATGTTTACAAACCGCTGCTCAACAACGGCGTTAAATTCTACGCTTCGCTCGGCAATCACGACGAATCCAACCAGCGATTTTACGAACATTTTAATATGAACGGTCAGGAGTATTACCGAATTAAAAAAGGCGAAGTTTCTCTCTATGCGCTGAACAGCACCTATATGGACAAACGGCAAATCGACTGGATGGAAGAGCAGTTAAGCAAAGATACGGCAAAGTGGAAAATCGCGTTTTTTCACCATCCGCCGTATTCTTCGGGTAAAAGACACGGCTCATCCGAAGATATCAGGGCAATCGTCGAGCCGATATTTCTAAAACACGGCGTCGATGCGGTCTTCGCCGGACACGAACACTTTTACGAGCGCATCAAGCCGCAAAAAGGCATTTACTATTTTATCACCGGAGCCGGCGGCAAAATCCGCAAAGGCGATATCAAAAAGAAGTCCGAGCTGACCGAAAAAGGTTTTGACACGGATTTGTCGTTTATGCTTATCGAGATTTTGAAAGATGAGATGCATTTTCAAGTCATTTCCCGCTCGGGCGCTACCGTGGATTCCGGCGTGATCGGGCGTCGCGACTAAAAACTGCAGCGGCGGTAAATGCCGGGCTGCGCTAAACGGAATATGATTATCGGCAGAGCTGTCAGCTGTTTGATTTTATTACACACGAGCGGAATTTGCTGACGTATTCGTGCTGATGGGAGGTTGGAATGTTTCTGGTAAAACGATTTATTAAAGCTTCGGCTATTTTGGTGTTAATCGGTTTGACGGCGGGTTCGGGATTTTCGCAGAAGCAGGAAGCTGCGACAGGTGTAAAGCCAGTAATATGGGAGCCTGTCAATATCAGCGGGCGCGACCTTTACTGGGGTCCGGGCGGTCAGCAGATGCAGCCCGTGCTGGAAAAGTCCAAGTATGTCGGGCGTCAGGCGGGCGGCAACAATCCGAAGCACCGGCTCAAGGACGGCGCGGGACGTGAGTGGGTCGCCAAAATGGCTGACGAATCACAGCCGGAAGCGGCGGCGGTTCGCCTGTTGTGGGGAATCGGTTACAAGACCGAGATTAACTATCTGGTGCCGAAACTCGAAATTGCAAAAGTGGGAACTTACAAAAACGTGCGCTTTGAGGCGCGTCCCGAACACATCAAGCGGCTCGAACGCTGGAGCTGGAACGACAATCCTTTCGCCGGCACAAACGAATTTGAAGGCTTGAAGATAATGATGGCGATGTTTAATAACTGGGACCTGAAGGATGAGAATAACATCATTCTTCAGGAAGGCGACCGGCATTATTACGTTATCAGCGATTTGGGCGCGTCTTTCGGCAGGCTTGCCGAAACGAGCGCCAGCCGTTCGGGACGGAGCGTCAATAAGCCGGAACATTACGCGCAATCGAATTTCATTAAGCAGGTTCGCAATGGAATTATCGAATTCGATTATCGCGGCTCGGCTGATTATCTGGTCAAAGGAATTAAAGTCGAGCACGGACGCTGGCTGGCAGACCTTTTGCTGCAGCTTAGCGACAAGCAGATTGAAGATGCCTTTCGCGCGGCAAACTACGAATCCGAGGACGTAAGCCTGCTGGCGCAAGCCTTTAAGGCGCGCATCAACGAGCTTGATAGGGCGACCAAACCGGCGGTAAACACAGCAAAATACGACTGAATGCCGGGCTGGAAATCTAAACTACGGGCGGAAACTATAGCAGCAATATAACTTTGCTATGTCTATTAATTCCGCCCGATGTCTATTTTTGAAATAGATTTTTATTCTTTACCAGTCTTACCGAAAATCATTCTTACGCTCAATCGACTGTAATGATTTAATGCAGTCGAACCCGACTCTAAAATATTAAATAAAATCTTCATCGTAAAATGTAAACCCCTCAAAATAAATGATTTAACTCTTTTGTTGAGTTTGGGAACGACATTTGCAAAGGCTTTTGCGTGTTGTTCTCTCCCCGACGAATTTTAAAATGAGTTTTAAATGGAAGTGAAAGATATGGCTAACACCGCCAGACAAATTTATCCAATTGAGCAACCCGCACCGGAAGATAACGATTTTCTGCCTCTTCATCTGCCGCGCTCCTCGAAGTTTTTATTTAACCGCGAGTTGAGCCTGATTGAATTTTTTCGGCGCGTTCTGGAAGAAGGCTTGGACGAAACGCAGCCGATTCTCGAAAGATTAAAGTTTCTCACAATTCTTTCTTCAAATCTGGACGAATTTTTTATGATTCGCGTTTCCAGCCTGAAGGAAAAATTCGCCGATAAAGTTTCTCCCGACGGAATGAGTCCAGCGGAACAACTGACCGAGATAAGAGCGCGCCTGACGGAAATGATTGACGCGCAGATGAATTGCTTGCGTGAAGATATTTTGCCCGAGCTTTCCAGACAGGGCATTGTTGTCGCGCGCTATGATTCGCTGGCGGATAACGAACGCCGGGTTCTGGACGAGTATTTCAAACGCAGAATTTATCCGTTGCTGACGCCGCAGGCGGTTGACCCGTCACACCCGTTTCCATATATCTCCGGCGGCAGTCTTAATCTGGGCTTGGTCGTCAAACCGAAAGTCAAACGGCGAATCCAGAAGGCATTATATAAATATAAAGTGGGCGAAGAATTTTTTGTCAGAATTAAAATTCCGCCTTTCGTGCCGCGATTTATTCCGGTCGAAAACGATTCCGACACATTTGTTCTGGTCGAAGATTTGATAGCCGCCAATGTCCGGATGCTTATCCCGGAAGCCGCTATGGAATCGTGTCACCTGTTTCGCATTACCCGAGACGGCGACATCGGGCTGCGCGAAGAAGAAGCCGAAGATTTGCTGCAAATGATGGAGCAAAATCTGAAGCAGCGCCGCTTCGGAGACGTCGTCAGGCTGGAAGTTTCAAAGACTATGCCGCGCGAGATGGTGAATTATCTGACCGATTCGCTGGAGATTGCCTGCGAAGATATTTATCAGATCGACGGTCCGCTGAATCTCAGCGATTTTATGGATTTATACAAGCTCGACCGTCCGGATTTGAAGGACGCGCCGCTTAATGTTGCGCGCCCGGAGATTCTCGACGGCGATGAATCCGCCTTTGAAGTCATCAAGCGGCAGGACATTCTGCTCCATCATCCGTTTATGCCTTACGACATCATCACCGATTTTATCAGGCAGGCGGCGGAAGACCCGGATGTGCTGGCAATCAAAATGTGCCTGTATCGCATCGGCGCGGATTCGCCGATTGCGCCGCTTTTGATTGAAGCGAGCGAGCGCGGCAAACAGGTGACGGTTTTAATCGAGCTGAAAGCGCGTTTTGACGAAGAAAACAATATCGAATGGGCAAAGCGTTTCGAGCGCGCCGGCGTTCACGTTATTTACGGAATTTTAGGCTTAAAGACGCATTGCAAAACCACTTTGATTGTCCGCCGCGAGGGCGAAGAACTTCGCCGCTACGTTCACTTGGCGACGGGAAACTACAATCCGCAAACGTCAGCCTTTTACACGGATTTGGGCTTGCTGACCGACGACGAGCAAATCGGCGCGGACACGACCGAATTGTTCAACTTTTTAACCGCGTATTCGCAGCACGAAAATTATAAAAAACTGCTGATTGCGCCGATAAACCTGCGCGAAAGGATGACTGAGCTGATCCGGCGCGAAACCGGAAACGCGAAAAACGGAAAATTTGCCAGAATTATCGCCAAAATGAATCGTCTCGCCGACGTGGAAATTATCCGCGCGCTTTACGAAGCCTCGCAAGCCGGCGTCCAGATTGATTTAATCGTGCGCGGAATTTGTATGCTGCGTCCGGGCGTTCCCGGTTTATCCGAAAATATTCGCGTCAGAAGCATCGTCGGTCGCCTTTTGGAGCACAGTCGCGTTTATTATTTTGCCAATGGCGGCGCGGAAGAAATTTATCTGGGAAGCTCCGATTGGATGCCGCGTAATTTAGACCGCCGCGTCGAAGTTTTAGCGCCGATCGAAGATTTCAGGTTAAAACAGTATCTGAAAGACGAATTTCTGACGACATATCTGCGCGATAACGCCAAGGCAAGAGAACTGCTCGCCGACGGAACGTATCGAAGACTTTCTCCTGCTGATTCCGGCGATGAAGCATTTAACAGCCAGTTGTCGTTTCAGGAAAAATCGAACGTCGTCGATTTTCAAATGAAACATTAGAACCAGAGGAAATCCATGAGAAATCAAGGCAGATTTATTAATCTGATAATTTATTTAATCATTTTTTTACTGGCATTTTCCGTAGCTAACGCGCAAAAAGACTCGAAAAAGGAAACGCCGCCGACCGGCAAAATAGTGATGTGGGAGCCGGTAAACATCGCCGAAAGAGATTTGTTTGCCGGTCCGGGCGGCGAAGAAATGCGACCCGTTTTGAGCAATATTACTTTTATTAAAGAAGAAAAAAACGGTCACAACAAAAAATTCCGCATCAAGGACGGCGCCGGAAAAATTTGGGTGGCGAAACTCGGGCGCGAAGCGCAGCCGGAAACCGCCGCCGTGCGCCTGATGTGGGCTTTGGGCTACAAAACCGAAGTCAATTATCTGGTTCCGTCAATCACCATTCCAGGCAAAGGAACTTTCAAAAATGTCCGGCTCGAAGCCCGCCCCGAAGAAATCGACCGTCTTGAAGAGTGGAAATGGAAAGACAATCCGTTCGTCGGCACAAAAGAATTCCAAGGGCTGAAAATGATGATGGTTTTTTTCAACAACTGGGACATCGTCGACGTGCAGAACAAGATTTTGCTGGTTGAAGGCGCGAACGGCAAAGAGCTTCATTATATTATCAGCGATTTGGGCGCGACTTTCGGAAAATTGGGAAACAATAATTTTCCGGTAGTTTACCGGCTCGGGCGCAAAACAAGTAACCCGACAAAATACGTCGATTCCAGTTTTATTGACGATGTTAAAGACGGAATAGTAGATTTGGCTTACAAGGGGAAAAACCGTGATTTGTTTGATGACATTACGGTTGAAGAAGCGCGCTGGCTGGCTGATTTACTGAATCAGCTGAGCGATAAGCAAATCGAAGACGCGTTTCGCGCCGCAAATTATTCGCCGGAAGAGACGAAGACTTTGGTGTTGGCGGTTAAAGGCAGAATTGCGGATTTAAATCAGGCGACAAAACAAGTTCAAGCCGGAATGTAGCAGGTAAATAGAAATAAGGAGCTTAATTAAATGGTCTGGTCAAAGACTTTTCTGAGAGCGTTGATCTCTTTGATTGTTTTTTCGTTAATGTTTTCTTCGGCGGCAGTAGTAGAAGCGCAGAAAAAATCCAGTAAACAGCAAAAACAACAAAAACAGCAGACACAACAAAAACAAGCGCCGCAAGGCAAACCCATAATGTGGGAGCGCGTAAAAATCAGCCAGCGAGACCTTTTTTACGGTCCGGGCGGAAAAGATATGCTGCCGGATTTAAGTCGTATAACTTTTATTAAAGAAGAAAAAGGCGGACACAATAAAAAATATCGAATCAAAGACGGCTCGGGACGTACCTGGGTGGCGAAACTCGGGCGCGAAGCGCAGCCGGAAACCGCCGCCGTGCGCCTGATGTGGGCTTTAGGTTACAAGACCGAAGTTAATTATCTCGTCCCGACGATAACCATCCCCGGCAAAGGAACTTTCAGAAACGTGCGGCTCGAAGCCCGCCCCGACAACATCGAAAGGCTCGACGAGTGGAAGTGGAAAAAGAATCCGTTTATCGGCACGAAGGAATTTCAGGGATTGAAAATAATGCAGGTTTTTTTGACCAACTGGGACATCGTCGACGTGCAGAATAAAATTTTGCAGGTTGACGGCAGAAACGGCAAAGAGCTTCATTATATTATCAGCGATTTGGGCGCGACTTTCGGAAAATTAGGAAACAATAATCTGCCGATAATCTACCGGTTCGGGCGCAAAACGAATAGACCGTCCGTGTATATTAAAACCGGTTTTATCAAAGAAGTCGAAGACGGGCGCGTCCGGCTCGCCTACAAAGGCAAAAACCGCTGGCTCTTTAAAGACATCATGGTCGATGACGCCGATTGGCTTTCCCGATTGCTTTTGCAGCTCACTGATAAACAGATAAGAGACGCCTTTCGCGCCGCCAATTATTCGCCGGGCGACGTTAACACGCTGACTCAAGCCGTAAAAAACAAAATCACGGAGCTTTCGCGCGTCACCAGCGAAGACAGGTTTTCGCTATTATTACTAAGCAATGAATAAAACGAAAACTATTATCGTCTCAGCAGCCATCGCCGCTTTTCTGTTATTGTGTCTTGCCGCCGGCGCTTTATTAATGATTCGCGGTTATTCTACACCCGTGAATTCCGCTACGGCGTCCAACTCCAACACAGCGTCGGCGACGGCGCCGACACCGGCGGCGGGTGAAATCCCTATTCTGCCGGAAGTTTTCGGGGCGCAGCAACCGGCTAACGCCAATTCCAGCGTAGATGTCGGAGTATTACAAATTATTCTCAGGCTGATTATAGCGGTCATTCTTTCGGCAATCCTGGCTTTTCGCCCGCGCAAAAACGTTCGCTTGTTCGAGCGCAATCTTTATGTCGCGCAGACGCAAATTCTGCTGGCGGTCGTGGCGGCGGCTTTGATGATGATTGTCGGCGATAATGCGGCGCGGGCTTTTGCCATTTTCGCCGCCGTTTCGCTCGTCAGATTTCGCACGAATATCCGAGACCCGAAGGAAGTCACGGTTTTATTAATCTGTCTGGCGCTCGGTCTGGCGGCGGGCGTCGGGCGCTGGGATTTAGGCGTTGCGCTCTGTCTTTTCGTTCTGGTATTACTGCGATTATTGGAATACAAAGAGCCCGAACAGGCATACCGCTCGATGGAAGTCACCGTCAAAACGCGCAATACTGAGACGACACAGGTCGCGCTGAAGAAAGTTTTCGAATGGTATAAGCTCGAAACCGAAGTCAGACAATTTAACCCGCCCGACGAAGCTGACCCGATCGGCTGTATCGTGTATTATCTGAATCTGCGCCTGAATCTAAGCACGGATAATTTGAGCGAGCAGATACTCGCTCTAGACCCGAATAATATCGACGGTATTCAATGGGAGCAAAAAAAGAGCGCAACCGATATTTATCAATAATAAACCCAACAAAAAAACCTGCACGCGCTTATTCTCAAAGCGCGTGCAGGTTTTTTTTGTTATTAGCTAAAACTGTTATTGTCCGGTTTGGACTGCTTCCTGCAAAACGGAAGGCTGTGATTTTCTGGCTTCTATTTCTCTGGCATAGTCTTTCACATAGGATTTCAGCGCTCCGTGAACCAAACCGGAGGAGAAATTATAATTCTTCATTTCCTTGTAAGTCTGGTCATAATCCCAATTGTATTTCGTAAATCTCCAAACCGCTCCGGCAACGCCCGTACGATGAATGCCGGCTTTGCAGTGAACGAAAAACACTCCGGTTTCCGGGTCGTTGGCAAGTTTTAAGAATTCTTCAACCTGACTGTCTTTAGGAGATTTCCAGCCGCTCATCGAGATATTGACGTATTTCATACCGAGAGCTTCGACCGCCGCTTTTTCATAATCGGTCGGGTCATTGCGCAAATCGATTACGGTTTTGACGCCTAAATCTTTCAATGCCTGATAATCGTCCGGCAAAGGCTGCGCTCCGCGATAAAAACGCTCGTCCATCTGACCAAAATTTCTGATTTTGACGTTGGGAAAATCAGCCGGTGCTGTTTGGGCGGAAGTAAGTGTGGAAAAACCAAAAAACATTACAAACAAGGCAACAAAAGCAGTCACAGAATTTTTAATCATTTTTCTCCTTCTAATTCAGACTGAAAAATAACAGTCAGCTACTAATTAAACCAATCCTTTTATTTTGGGTGCTTGTTTTGGAAAATATCCTACCGGGGATTATCTCAATAAGTGATAAGTAACTATTTAGAAGCCGAAATTCGCCCGCCGGTTGCAAATTTTTTTCACTTTCTGCGAAAGTCTTCCGAGCCGGTTTGGCTATCGCTTATCCAGCCGGATTCGAGTATGTTTTAAGCGCAATTTTCGCGTAGAAATATCCGATAACACAAATTTTAGATTTGTCGTGAAAAATACAGAGAGCAGCTTCTAAACCAAATTAGAAGAAGAGAGAAATGCGTGCAAAAGTGTGCGCAAAGCAAAAGCGCAATCTTAAGGGCTGCGCTAACTGTTGATTTTATTAAAGCCACCCGCCCGGCTTGAACCGATGCGAGGTGCTTTCATAAATAAACAATGATTTTTTTGCATTTCTGACGCCTACGCCGCCACAAAAATAAAACGGGCACTATTAAAGTGCCCGTAAGTTATTGAATTTAATGGAGCCGCCCAAGGGATTCAAACCCTCGACCTTTCGATTACGAATCGAATGCTCTATCAGCTGAGCTAGGGCGGCTTATATAGCCGAATTAAAGAATATACGAATCCGAACCTCGTATTGTCAAGTAAATTGGTTTATTTTTACACAATTTGCGGTTAAAATTAAAGTTTTCAAAATGGCTGAGCAGACCGACAGGCACCAAAATCTTTCTTTTAGCGGCGCTTTAGTTCGAAATTTAACGGACAGCTGGCGCGCGTTGACTGGAGAATTTTCTTTGGATGAGAAAGTGTCCGGTGCGGCGCTTGATTTTTTATTAAACAGATATTCGGAAAAACATCGCTATTACCACAATCTGAATCACGTCAATGCGCTTTTGGTTTTGGCGGAAGATTTAAAGGAAAATATTTCGGATTACGATTGTCTTAAACTGGCAATTTGGTTTCACGATGCCATTTATGACCCACAGGAAAATGACAACGAGATTGAGAGCGCGAAACTCGCCGTCGTGAATCTTTCCTGCATTGGCTTGCCGAAAAATAAGATTCAAAAAGTCGAAAAGATGATTTTGGCGACGCAAAAGCACGAGGCGGCGGGACTCGATACGGACGGAAAGTTGTTTTTAGATTCGGATTTATCCGTTCTCGGCGCGGGCGAGAAAATTTATAAAGATTATTCGCGCGCCGTCAGGCTTGAATATTCGCACGTGCCGGAAGATTTATACCGGGAGAGCCGGAAAAGGATTCTGGAAAATTTTTTGCGGCGCGAATTTATTTATTTTACCGGCGAGCTGCGCTCCAGGTTTGAAGCGGCGGCGCGGCTTAATATCGAAAACGAAATAAAAGAGTTATCATAAAAAAATGAAGGAAGTTAATATCATCGGCGGCGGTCTGGCTGGCGTCGAAGCGGCTTGGCAGGCGGCGGAAAGCGGCGCGAAAGTAAAGCTTTACGAGATGCGCCCCGTACAGCAGACGCCCGCGCACCGCACCGATAAACTCGCCGAAATCGTCTGCTCGAACTCGCTGAAAACGGATGAAGCGGGAACGGCGCCGTATCTTTTGAAAGAGGAATTAAGGCGCGGAAAATCGCTGGTCATGGAAGCCGCCAATTTAACAAAAATTCCGGCGGGCGCGGCGCTGGCGGTTGACCGCCACAAATTTGCCGAATACATCACCGCGAAAATCGAAAATCATCCGCGCATCGAAATTATTCGCGAGGAAGTCAGGGAAATTCCCTCGGATGAAATTGCGGTTATCGCGACCGGACCGCTCACCTCCGAAGCGCTCACAATTGAAATAATGAAGCTGACGGGCGACGACCAGCTTTATTTTTACGACGCGATTGCGCCGATTGTCGCGGCGGATTCGATTGATATGTCAATCGCTTTCAAAGCGGCGCGTTACGGCAAAGGCGGCGACGATTACATCAATTGCCCGTTTACGCCGGAGCAATACGCGCATTTTTATAACGAATTGATAAACGCTAAATCGGTTCCGCTGAAAAGATTTGAGGAAACGCACTGGTTCGAATCGTGTCTGCCGATTGAAGAGACGGCGCGGCGCGGCGTCGATACGCTGCGTTTCGCGTGTATGAAGCCGAAAGGCTTGCCCGACCCGAAAACCGGGCGCGAGCCTTACGCGGCGGTGCAGCTTCGGCAGGAAAATCTGATGGCTGACGCTTACTCGCTGGTGGGTTTTCAGAATCACCTGCGCTACGGCGAGCAGGCGCGAGTTTTGCGCTTGATTCCCGGATTGGAAAACGCCGAATTTTTGCAGTTCGGGCAGATTCACCGCAATACTTTTATCAATTCGCCGAAGATTTTAAACGCGGGCTTGCAAACGCGGAAAAGCGAGTCGCTGTTTTTTGCCGGTCAAATCACGGGCGTCGAAGGCTACGTCGAATCGGTCGGCACGGGCTGGCTCGCCGGTTTGAACGCGGCACGCCTGGCGCGGAATGAAAACTTAATCAGCGCGCCCGCGTCGAGCGCCATCGGCGCGTTGTGCCGCTACGTTTCAAATGTCGAGACGAAAAATTTCCAGCCGGTAAACATTACGTTCGGCTTGCTTGAGCCTTTGCCGACCGAACTTCGCAAAAAGCATCGAAACAAGCGCGAGCGGCATCAGATACAGGTGGAACTCGCGCTCAAAGATTGGGACGGATGGCTCTTTGACATCGGTTTGGCGGAAATGAAAGCGGCGGCTTGAAGCGCCGGAAACAAAAGAGCGGTCGAATTTTTCCACGATGGAAGCAGAATTTTTATCGCAGATTTTAATCGTCGCGGCGGTGTTTGCCGTCGCCGTTTTGTATTCTTCGGTCGGACACGCGGGCGCGTCGGGTTATCTGGCGGTGATGGCGCTTTTGAGCGTCGCGCCGAGCGTGACGCGACCGACGGCGCTGGTTTTGAATATTTTCGTCGCCACTATCGCCGCGTTTCAATTTTATCGCGCGGGATTTTTCGACCGGCGAATTTTCGCTTCCTTTGCCGCGACGTCCGTGCCGTTTGCCTTTCTGGGCGGAATGATTGTTTTGCCGACCAACGTGCATAAAATTCTTTTGGGCGCGGTTCTTTTAATCGCCGCCGCGCGTCTTGCCTGGAACGGGACCTCGGAAAAGCGATTCGTGACGCCTTCGGTCTGGCTGGCTTTGATTTTAGGCGCTGTTATGGGCTTATTGTCCGGTTTAACGGGCGTCGGCGGCGGGATTTTTTTAACGCCGGTTCTGCTTTTGACCGGTTGGACGGAGACGAAAAAAGCGGCGGGCATTTCGGCGATGTTTATTCTGGTCAATTCGATTTCGGGACTTCTGGGAAACTACGCGCAGCTTGGAAATCTACCGGCGAGCGTTTGGACGTGGATTGCGGCGGCGGTGGTCGGCGGCTTTATCGGCTCGACGCTCGGCAGCCGGCGTTTCGATTCGATGACGCTGCGCCGCGTGCTGTCGGTGGTTTTGCTGATTGCGGGTTTGAAACTGATTTTTACATGAGCGCAGCAGCAGCAGCAGCAGCTGAATTGAACAAAGCCGGTTTTGCGATTCTCAAAAACGTTCTGGACGCGGAAACGATTTTGAGCTTGCAGCGGGAATTATCCGCTGCGGTCGCCCGCGAAAAAAATGAAAACGCGTACGGCGTCAGGAATTTATTAAATCTTTCGCCCGGCATCAAAAAATTTTCCGAAGGCGGAACGGTTAAAAATCTGGCGCAGAGCGTTTTGGGAAAAGAGGCGAAAGTCGTCAGGGCGATTTTTTTTAATAAAACTCCCGAAGCGAACTGGAAAGTTCCGTGGCATCAGGATTTGACGATTGCCGTCAGGGAAAAGCGCGAAACCGCAGGCTTTACCGCCTGGACGCGAAAATCCGGCATCTGGCACGTTCAGCCGCCGACTTCCGTTTTGCTGAAAATGCTGACTTTGCGGTTTCATCTGGACGACGCGGACGAAACGAACGGCGCTTTAAAAATCGTCGTCGGCTCGCACCGGCGGCGTCTGAGTTCGGCGGAAGTCGGAAAATTACCGAAGCCGTTCGCTTTCTGCCGCGCATCAAAAGGAGATGTTTTGCTGATGCGCCCGCTGTTGGTTCACGCTTCGTCGGCGGGAACAAGTCCGAAAAACCGGCGCGTTATTCATCTGGAACTGGCGGCGGAAAATTTACCGAATGATTTGGAATGGTATGGCTCGTAAACTTTTTCTCATAATATTACTTTTAGTTTTCGCTGCGGCGGCAACTTTTGCACAGAGCGGGCGCATTAAACCGACGCCCGAAGAATCGCCGTCGAAAGACCGCGAGCGCATCGTTTACGTCCCGACTCAACTGCCGAATCCGAATGCTAAGCCGAAACCGACGCCGACGCCGACGGCGACGCCGAAAACGAATGACGACGATGACGGCGAAATTATCCGCGTCCAATCGGCGCTCGTGCCGATTCCCGTTTCCATCACCGATCCGCAGGGACGCGCCGTCACGACGCTTAAACTCGAAGATTTTTTGCTCGAAATCGACGGCAAAGCGTCGGAAATCAGCGAGATTTCGCGCTCGACCAATACGCCGGTGCGGCTCGCGCTTTTGTTCGACAACAGCTCCAGCGTGCGCATCGCGCGCGAATTCGAGAAAAAAGCCGCGATTCGCTTTTTCCGGCAGGTGATTCGCCCCGAAAAGGATTTGGTCGCGCTGTTCAGCGTCGCTTCGACGACCGAGCTGGAACAGCCGCTGACCAGAGATGTGTCGTCGCTCATCCGAGCCATCGAGCTTTTCCCCGAACCGGCGGGCGGCACGCAGCTTCTGGACGGCATTATTCAGGCGGCGGAATATTTACAATCCGGCGAAGGTCGGCGCGTTATCGTCATCGTTTCCGATGGCGAGGACAATCTGAGCGATTCGACTCTGGAGCAAACCGTTCGTGCCGCGCAGCTCAATAACTGCCAGATTTACGTGGTGAAAACGACCGATTTTGAAAATATCAAACGAACGGGCGAGCGCGTCGGCAATGCCAACACCATTTTTCTCTCAGCCGAACGGCGAATGCAGGAACTTGCCAAACAGACGGGCGGCGCGGTTTATTCGCCGGTCGACGAAAAGGAACTCGACGCGGCGTTTACGCGCATTTCCGCCGAGCTTTCCCAGCAGTATGTTTTGAGCTATTATCCGGGCGAAGACGAAAAGGACAAGCGCGGCGAATTCCGCACGATTTCGCTGAAAGTTAAAAACCGCGAAAATCTGACTATCCGCACCAGAAAAGGTTATTACGTTCCGAAAAGGTGAAGCGCGGGAATCGTAAATTATAAATCGTCGCGCGTGAAAGGCTGTTTGGTTTTAACTGAAATATGTTAAATTCTAAACGGTTTTTCTATTCCCGATTTATGCTTGTCGATTGACGAAAATATGCTTGAAGAATATCTGCGACAGTTTCTCGAACACCTGCGTTACGAGCGCAACGTCAGCGCGCACACCTTGCGAAATTATTCCAGCGATTTGGAGCAGTTTCGTGATTATTTGATTACAATCGGAAAAACCGGCGACGTTCCCGTCAGCGAGATCGACCATCTGACGATTCGCGAATGGATGGCGTCCCTGCACGGTTTGAACAAAAAGAAAACTTCGATTGCCCGCAAGCTCGCCTCTTTAAGAACCTTTTTTCAATTTCTGGTGCGCGAAAGCGTTCTGGAAACAAATCCCGCCAAATTGGTTTCGACGCCGCGCGTCGAACGGAAACTCCCGAACCATCTTTCGATGGAAGACGCCGTGCGCTTTATCGAAACGCCGGATTTGCAGACGGATTTAGGCAAGCGCGACCGCGCGATTCTCGAATTTCTGTACGCGACGGGCGTGCGCGTCGGCGAGCTGGTCAATCTGAATATGAAGGACATAGATTTTCGCGAACGTCTGGCGCGCGTCACGGGAAAGCGCAAAAAACAACGCATTCTGCCGTTCGGCGAGCCTTCATTGCAAGCCTTGATGCTGTATCTTTCGGAAACGCGACCGATTTTTCTGAACAACTGCCCGCCTTCGGAACGCGATGAGCAGGCGGTTTTTTTAAATTATCAGGGCACGCGCATCACGACTCGTTCGGTCGGGCGAATGGTCGATAAATACATCAAATTGTGCGCCGATATCCACGACATCTCGCCGCACTCGCTGCGACATTCTTTCGCGACGCATCTGCTCGATTCGGGCGCGGATTTGCGCGACATCCAGGAGCTTTTGGGGCACGCGCGGCTTTCGACGACGCAGATCTACACGCACGTGTCGATGGAAAAACTGATTGAAGTTTATGACCAGTCGCATCCGAAAGCCTAGTTTCAGACAAAAATAAAAGGTAAAAAATAAGGAGAATTTTGATGAGATCAAAGTTTGTGGTTTTTATCGCCTTCAGCTTTCTGTTTCTCGCTTCAATCAACGCGCAGACGGTCGCGGTCAATCCGCCGCCGACAATTGAGGTGACGGGAACGGCTGATGTGCAGGTCGTGCCGGACGAAGTCAGATTTGCGCTGCGCGTAACGAAAAGCGATAAAAGCCTGCAAATCGCAAAAACGCAGAATGACGAAAATGTCGCCCGAATAATCGCCCTGACAAAGCGCTTCGCGATTGACGCAAAAGATGTCAAGACGGATTTTATCTCGGTCAGCGAAAAATTCGACCGCGTAAAGCTGAAAGACGATGACGATTACGAGAATGTTTTCGCCGGTTACACGGTTTCCAAAACCGTCGTGGTGAAATTAAAAGATTTGAGCAAATTTGAAAATTTTTTATCCGAGATTGTTAAAATCGGCGTTACGCAAATCAGCAATGTCAGTTTTCAATCTTCGGAGATTCGCAGGCATAAAGACCAGGCGCGGGCGATGGCAATCCGCGCGGCAAAGGAAAAAGCCGCGTCGATGACGCAGGAACTCGGACAAGGCATCGGAAAGGCGGTTTCGATTGAAGAGGAAAGTGTCGACGACGACCGCAGCAGCTCCAATGCAAATCTTGCGTCGAACTCGTTTTCTACCGGTTTGTTATATGATGTCTCCGGCGACTCGGAAACAATCGCGCCCGGCACAATTACCATCAGGGCGCGCGTCACGGTTAAGTTTTTGTTGTATTAAGCGGATTCGTTTATACTTCACTCAAACAGAATCTTTCCTGAAAACTTGAAAAACATTATGAAAAAAATTCAGTGGCTTGCAGTCGCAATTTTCGCGCTTGCTTCTTTTGTCCACGCGCAGGACAAAATGCTTTCGATTGACGATATTTTCGACCCGCAAAAACGCGTCAATTTCAGCGGCAGACCGACGTCCGTGCAGTGGACCAAGGACGGCACGACGTATAAACAGGTGCAGAACCAGATGCTGATGCGCGTCGACGCTCTGACGGGCGAATCCAGAGAGTTTTTCGATAATAAAAAACTCGTCTCGGTCCTGACGCAGACGACCGGATTCAGTCCGGAAGAAGCGAACAAATTGGGAACCGCGCCCGCTCAGCAGTTTAACAACGCGGAAACGGTGATTTTAATCAATCACAAAAACGATTTGTATCTCTACAATATGGCGGGCGGCTTGATTCGGCGTTTGACGAATACGCCGGCGGCGGAAGAACTGGAAGCCGATTTTTCGCCCGACGACAGAATGGTCAGCTTTGTGCGCGGAATGAATTTATTCGTCGTCGATGTCGCGACCGGCAGAGAAACGCAATTGACGCGCGACGGCGGCGAAAAGATTTTAAACGGTTATCTGGATTGGGTTTACGAAGAAGAACTCTACGGGCGCGGGCAGAAACGCGGCTACTGGTGGTCGCCCGATTCGACGCACATCGCTTTTTTGAGAACCGACGAAACGCCCGTGCCGAAATTCGTTTTGCCGGACGATACGGTTAATGACCAGAAAGTTGAAAACACCGATTACCCGCAGGCGGGCGACCCGAATCCGCTGGTCAAACTCGGCGCGGTCAATGTCCGAACGCGCGCCGTCCGCTTTGCCGACACTTCGAAATACGAGCCGAAAGATTTTCTGATTGCGCGCGTCACCTGGTCGCCCGACAGTCAGGCGATGATTTACCAGGCGCAAAATCGCGAGCAGACTTTTCTCGATTTAAATGGGGCGAATCGCGTGACGGGAAAAACCGTCACCGTTTTCCGCGAAACTTCGCCCGCCTGGGTCGAGGTGATTGATAATCCCCTTTTTCTGAAAGATTATTCGATGATTTGGCAATCGACGCGAAGCGGTTTCAAACATCTTTACAACTA
>DASVRL010000258.1:0-3541 GCA_036388635.1 Pyrinomonadaceae bacterium | reverse complement strand
AACGTTCTGAGCTATTTTGAAAACACCGGCGGCAGACCGACGCGCATTACGGTCAGCAATAACCCCGACGGCTCGAACCCGCGCACGTTTACGGTTTATCCGGCAAACGGCGAAAACCGGCTGCGCCGCGCCAACTGGGCGGAAGACAATCGCAAAATGGTCGAAAAGCTTTCGGGCGGCAAGCTCGGATATATTTTTATCGAAGGCTACAATCCCGAAGGAATCAGCAACGCGATTCGCGGTTTGTCGGGATACGCCGACAAAGCCGGCGTTATCATCGACCAGCGCTACAACGGCGGCGGCATCACGCCCGATTACCTGATTGAATGGATGCTTCGAAAACCGCTTTATTATTATATGTTTCGCGGCGGCGACGACATCGCCACGCCCGTCAATCCCGCGCCGCCCGTGAAGGTTTTAATCACCAACGAGTTTAACGGCTCGGCGGCGGAAACCGGCGCGTTTATGTTCAAACTCGGCAAAGTCGGGCAGATTGTCGGCAAACGCACTTACGGAGCGGGCATCGGTCCTTACTTTTTTACGCCGCGCCTGATTGATAACGGCAGCGTCCAGCTTCCGAACCGCGCGGCGTATAATCCGAACGGCACCTGGGAAGTGGAAAATTACGGCGTCGCGCCGGATTTTGAGGTCGAAATCACGCCGCAGGATTCGATGGCGGGGCGCGATTCGCAGCTTGAAAAAGCCGTCGAAGTCGGGCTGGCGCAGATTCAAAAAAATCCGGTCGTCCAGCCGAAACGACCGGCGTTTCCGATTCATCCTTTTGATACGTTGCAAACCAACTCGACCGGCTCGCTCGTTTTGCCGACGCCCGGTTCGGCGTTTCCCGCGCCGGAAGAAATCAAGCCGACGGTCGGCGGTAAATTCTCGGATTTCGTCGGTAAATTCGATACGCCGATGGGCGCTCTGACTTTCCACCAGGAAGGCGAAAAGCTAATCGGCATCGCGGGCGGCGAGCGCCTCGAACTCGCGCCGGACGCGGCGACGAAAGACAAATTCGCCGCGCAGACGGCAAGCGTCACCGTCACGTTCGAACGCGACGCGGGCGGAAAGATCGTCGGCGTCACCGTGATTACTCCAAACGGCAGGGAAATCAAGGGCAGGAAGATTGACTGAGCTGATTTGTAGATAAAGGAAACGATAGAACGCGGAATAATGAATCTATTATTCCGCGTTCTTCGCACATTATTCCGCCTTTTTTATTTCGCGTTCATCCAGTTATTGCCCGCGCCGATTTCGACATTGAGCGGGACGTCTAAATCGACCGCTGTTTCCATTTCGCGTTTGACGATTTCCGTCGCGCGTTCGACTTCCGCCTCAGGCGCTTCCAGCAGAAGCTCGTCGTGAACCTGCATAATGATTTTTGTTTCGAGATTCGCGCGCCGCAGCGCTTCGTCGACTTTGAGCATCGCGATTTTGACGATGTCGCTCGCCGTGCCCTGAATCGGCATATTTATCGCCTCGCGCTCGGCGCGCGAGCGGACGCTGTAATTGCGGTCGTTGATCGTCGGCAGATAGCGCCGCCTGCCGTAGATGGAAGTGACGTAACCTTTTTCGCTCGCCACTTTCGGCACTTCGTCCATAAAGCGGCGCACGCCTTTGTAGGTGTCGTAATAATCTTCGATGACTTTTTTCGCTTCGGCGCGCGAGATGCCGACGCGGGCGGAAAGCCCGTAAGCTTCGACCGCGTAAGCGATAGCGAAATTGACGATTTTCGCCAGCCGCCGTTTTTCCTTCAATTCCTTTTCGCTCGTCGCTTTAAAAACCAGTTTCGCCGTCTGCGCGTGAATGTCTTCGCCTTGTTGAAAGGCTTCGAGCATCCGTTCGTCGCGCGTGATGTGCGCCAGCAGCCTGAGTTCCAGCTGCGAATAATCGGCGGAAATCAGCTGGCAGCCTTTTTCGGGAATAAAGGCTTTGCGGATTTGCTGACCGAGTTCGGTGCGAATCGGGATGTTTTGCAGATTCGGCTCGCTGGAAGAAAGCCGCCCGGTCGTCGTTACGGTTTGATTCAGATGCCCGTGAATGCGACCGTCCGCGCCGATTAATTTCGGGAGAGCGTCGGCGTAAGTGGCGCGCAGTTTATCAAGCTCGCGGTATTCGACAATCAGGCGCGGCAGCTCGTAGGTTTCCGCCAGCTCGTTCAAAACGTCCTTGCTGGTGGACATCTGCCCGGTCGCGGTTTTTTTCGTCGAGCCGATGTTCAGCTCCTGCAAAACTTCGCCGACCTGTTTCGGCGAGCCGACATTAAATTCGCGTCCGGCAAGCTCGTAAATCTTCGCCCCCAAAGTCTCGACTTCCGTCGAAATATAATCCGAGAGACCTTTCAGAACGTCCGTGTCGACCTTCATTCCCGCCGCTTCCATCCGGTAAAGCAGCGGCACGAGCGGCAGCTCGATCTCGGTGTAAATTTTTTCCAGCCCGTCTTCCTGCAATTTGCGGCGCAGCATTCCGGCAAGCTGGTACGCAAAATCGGCGCGCTCGGCGGCGCGATACTGAGCTTCCGTCCAGCCTTCGGGAATTTCGTCTTCGGCGTCCGTGCCGAGATTCTGCATCGCCAGCAGCGGCAGCGAATAGCTGGCGCGGCTCGAATCGAGCAGGTAGGCGGCGAGCAGCGTGTCGTCTTCGACGGCTTCCGGCTCGATGCCGATGGTTTTTAAAACCGCGAGATTGCGTTTTAAATCGTGCGTGCCCTTCGCCAGAAAACCGTTTGATAAAATGTCTCTAAGCGGCTCGACCGCCTGCTCTTTGCCGCCTTCGAAATTTTCCAAATCAATGTAATGGCTCGCGCCCGCGCCGGTCGCAATCGCCACGCCGCACGGCTCGGCTTTCTGATACGAAGCCGCGCTTTTCGGCGAGTTCGAATCGTCCGTTTCGAAAGTCCAATGCTCGGTTTCCCACAATTTTCTGATGAGCTTGTCCAA
This sequence comes from Pyrinomonadaceae bacterium, assembly GCA_036388635.1. Classification (GTDB taxonomy): domain Bacteria; phylum Acidobacteriota; class Blastocatellia; order Pyrinomonadales; family Pyrinomonadaceae; genus JALZHR01. Next base: position 602 of record DASVRL010000258.1, on the reverse strand, counting down.
ATCCTCGCGCCGGTTAATGATTTTGTAGCGGCGCTCGGGAATGCCCAGAACGGCGGATTCGAGCTGGTCGAAAAGCGGCGCCGAATCAGTAAACTCGCGCGTCAAAGCCGTAAACTCAAGCTCGCGGAAAAGCTGGTAGGCAAGCTGGCGGTTCGGCTCGCGGGCTTTTAACAAATCCAAATCCAGCTCGACCGGAACGCTTAAGTGAACCGTCGCCAGCTCGATTGACTGGCGAATAATATCCTGATTGTTCTGCAAGCTTTCGCGATAAGTTTTGTGCGTCACTTCGTCAGCGCGGCGCATCGCTTCTTCGGCTGAGCCGAATTGCTGGATGATTTTCATCGCGCCTTTTTCGCCGATGCCGGGCGCGCCGGGAATATTGTCAATCGAATCGCCCATTAAACCCAGAAGGTCAATGATTTGCGAAGGCTTGACGCCGAATTTATTAGAAACCCAGGCTTCGTCGCACCATTCGACGGGCGGCACGGCGACTTTCCGCTTGATGTTCTGCGAATTCTGCCGCATACAGACGATTAGAGGGTCGCTGACGAGCTGGCATAAATCCTTGTCATTGGAGACGATAACGGCTTGCATTCCTTTTT
>DASVRL010000257.1:0-10344 GCA_036388635.1 Pyrinomonadaceae bacterium | reverse complement strand
AAGTTTATGAAATATTATATGCACGGCGTCGGTCATTATCTCGGTATGGACGTCCACGACGCCGGACGTTATTTCACCGAACAGCAGGCGAAAAACTCGCGCCCGTTCGCGCCGGGAATGGTCTTGACGGTCGAGCCCGGACTTTACATTCCGCCCGACGATAAAGACGCGCCCGCCAAATATCGCGGCATCGGCATCCGCATCGAAGACGACGTTTTAGTGACTGAAGAAGGCAACGTCAACCTGACGGCGAAAGTGCCGAAAGACGCTGATGCAATCGAAGAATTGATGAACGCCGGAATGGCGGCGAGCGCCGTAAAATAGTTAATCGAAGATACGGATTATGAAAAAACTTCGCCCGCGAAACGGATGAATCAAACGAGAAAACGGGAAATCATAACAGCTTCCCGTTTTTTCGCCTCTTTCGCGGGCAAATCTTCTTAAAGTTCGCGCCGGTTTCGGCTAACCGGCTTCTTTTACAAAAACAAAATGCAATTTGAAGACTTCGGCAAAAATCTTCCCGCGCTTTTCAGCGCCCTGCTGGTCAGCATCCTTTTCATTCAATCGGGACTCGACAAAGTCTTCGACTGGAAAGGCAATCTCGAATGGCTGACCGGACATTTTTCCAAGACATTCCTGCGCGGAACGGTTCCGCCGATGCTCGCCGCCATTACCTTAATGGAAATAGCCACCGGACTTTTGAGCGCCGCCGGGATTGTTTATTTTTTGATTTCCGGCTCGACCGTTTTAATATTTTACGCCTCCGTTCTCGGCGCCGCCTCAATCGTCGCCCTTTTCTTCGGGCAGCGCGTCGCCAAAGACTACCCGGGCGCGGCGGTTCTGATTCCGTATTTTATCCTTTTGATTATTTTGATGTATCTGACCAATCCGTTTCTAAAGGTATAATAAAAACCTTCAATCCAATTACAGACAAACTAATTACAGACAAAAAAGCGGTTTCAAATTTCACCGGTGAAATTTGAAACCGCTTTAGCTTTTCTCAAAAACTATCTGGTTAATTTACTGATGTTAAAGGTTGCCGTGTAGGCGTTTCGATTGATGCGGACGTTGGCTCTCAGTTGCGGTTCGAGGTCGGTCAGATTGACGGCGTAGCCGCCGAACGAAGCGCCTTTCGCGCCGGTGTTGGTGTTCATTTCGAAAGTTTGCGACCTGCCGCGCGCGTCGGTGATTTTAACGCGGATTTGGGCGTTGCCCGCCCAGACGCAGCGCGTGCCTTCGGGGCAGCGCGAATCTTCGACCAGAGAAACGAATTTTATCGTCAGATTACTGCGGGCGAGCGATTTCTGCTGGTTGACGCGCACTCTGAGCGTCTGGCTGGTTTGCGCCTGTGCCGTCGCGACGGCGCAGCCGAAAACGAGAGTTAAAATCAAGGTTAAAAATATTGTTTTCATAATCAATCTCCAATTCAAAACCGAATCGAGTTCGATTTGCCTCTTTGAATGTCAATTCCGCTTTAGCGTTGTATAAATAAAAACGGCGAAAGAACGGATATGGAAAACGCGATAGCTGCAAACAAATGTTTTCCATTATCAGTTTTCCATTAAATTTACGGCGTCAGCCATTTGGTTTCGAGCTCGCCCGCCTCCGTCCAGACAAACAGCGAGCGGCGATGACCTTTGACGTTTAATTCCAGGCAATCAATTTGGTCGATGGTCGAAAAAATGACGGCGAAGTTTTCGCGTCCGGCTTCGGATTCTTCTTCGGTCGGCGCGCGCCCGGCTAAATCTTCGGGCAAGCCGGAAGTCGGTTTTTCGCTGATTTGCGAAGGCGCTTTGCCGACGTAGCAGCGGCGCGAGAAAAATTCCGTCGCCAGCCATTGTTCCTCGTGCAGCTGCTCGCCGTCGCGGTGAACGCTCGCCGTGCCTTTGACGCGCACCTGAAATCTTTCCTGCGCGTGATAGAAAAGCCAGGAAACTTCCGGATTGTTTTCGATTTCCGCGATTTTCGGGCTTCCGATGTGCGCGTGAAAAGCGAGCCCGCGCGGATTTCGGCGCCAGAAACGGCGCAGAACGACGACGCGCAATTGCGCCGCGCCGCCCACGACCGTGCCGAAAACCGGCGTGTGAAACGGATGCTCGCGCTCCAGCATTCCCAGGTCGAGATGTTTCCAGATTTTTTTGAGAATCTCGCCGTGACTGGTTTTCTCGTTCCAAAGATTCTTGTCCAACATAAGGAAAATTAACCGCAAATAAACGCAGATAAGAAAAAGAAATTCACTAGGGATAACGGGATTTACAGGGATTGAAAATAAATCTTTCTTCTCCCCGTAAATCGAGCCGCGCAGCCCGATTATCCCTGTGCCTTCACCTTCTGCGTTTATCTCGTGTTCATCTGCGGTTTATTACTGTTTCATTTTATCAATAATCGCGGTGGCAAAGTCAGCCGTTTTCGCCGTGCCGCCCAAATCTTTCGTGCGCACTTCGCCGGCGACGAAGACTTCGAGCATCGCCGTCTCGATACGGCTGGCGGCGTCGATTTCGCCCAAATGCCTGAGCATCATAATCGCCGACATCAAAAGCGCCGTCGGATTGGCGATGCCCTGCCCGGCGATGTCCGGCGCTGAGCCGTGAACGGCTTCAAACACCGCGCCGATTTCGCCGATGTTCGCGCCCGGCGCCAGCCCCAAGCCGCCGATTAAACCGGCGCACAAATCGGAAACGATGTCGCCGTAAAGATTTTCCAGCACCAGTACGTCGAATTGTTCGGGGCGCATGACGAGCTGCATACAGCAATTGTCGACAATCTTATCGTCCGCCTCAATCTCCGGGAAATCTTTCGCCACGTTGTAGAAGCATTCGAGAAAAAGCCCGTCCGACAATTTCATAATGTTCGCCTTGTGAACCGCCGTGACTTTTTTGCGATTGTTCGAGCGCGCAAACTCGAAAGCGTATTTTGCAATTCGGGTCGAAGCTTTTTCGGTGATGATTTTGATGCTTTCGACCACGCCGGGAATAACGACGTGTTCGAGCCCGGCATACAAATCCTCCGTGTTTTCGCGCACGACGACCAAATCCAGTTCCGGGTAGCGCGATTCGACATTCGGCAGAGCCTTAATCGGGCGCACGTTGGCGTAAAGGTCGAGCAGCTTTCGCAAGCCGACGTTGACGCTCGTAAAACCTTTGCCGATGGGCGTCATCAAAGGCGCTTTCAGCGCGACCTTGTTTCTTTTAATCGATTCGAGCGCCGGTTCGGGCAAAGTCACGCCGTATTTTTCGAGCGCCTGCGCGCCTAAGATATGCGTTTCCCACTCGATGTCGACGCCCGAGGCTTCGATAATCCGCACCGTTGCGGCAATAATTTCCGGTCCGATGCCGTCGCCCGGAATCAGCGTAATAGTGTGTTTGGTCATTCTAATTACTCACCTTGTTATATTTAGTATATTTTTAATCTTACCTGACTAATCGCCGACACTCCAAATATATTTTCCGATACCTATCGGAAAAGCAAAAAATTCCGCCGATATCTCGAAAAAGTCAGACGAATCCGCGTTGCCCGAACGGCGCCGTTAAAGAAATCTTCCGGCGCCGCTTCTCCGTTTCCGGATTATTTTCCCGGTCTCGATTGAACGGGCGAAATTTTACCGGAACTTTACATATTTTTTTAAAACAAAAACGATAAACATTTTTTTGCTTGAAAAAATTATTTATCGGGTATACAATCCTGCCACTTCTTTCCGTCCGGAAATTTTATGCGAAGCTCGAAAAAATATCGCTTTGCCGAACGCAAAGCTATCGGCAGCGCTGGCGCGCGCAATCAAAATCCGTCGGTTTCCGACGCTCGTGTCTAACTAACTGCATAACCGGAATCTCCGGAAGCGAAAAATTTACCGTTACGCGTTCGGCGATGCCGGAAAAATTCAAAGCAAAAATATGAAGTTCGAAGCGCAAATTAGCGTTTTATTAATAAAATTAACGGTGCCGGCAGCGCGTTTCGGCAAAACCGCCGCCGCTCGTCTATGTTTTGCAGATACGATTCAATGATTTTTTAACCAAACCTTTCAAAATGCCGAAAAAGCAGTTTTGGCGGGTGATTTCGTTAGCTACAGAATAAAGCCCAATGTTCGACGAAATTGATAAACATCTGGAAAGCTGGGCGAGAGATGTTTTTGAAGGCAGCGACTTCGAAATATCTTTTGCCGCACCCATCGCGGAAACGGAAAAAACGAGCGTTTATTTATACCTGCTCGACGTTCTTCCCACGCCGCCCGGTCGCGGAGTTCGTCTGCCGCCGCTGCTGATAACGCTTCGCTACCTGGTCGTGCCGCAGGCGAAAACGCCGAATGAATCACATCAATTGCTGGGCAAAATGCTCGTTTCGGCGATGGAAAACGCCGAATTTGAAGTCGAAAAAGAGCCTCTGCCGATTGACGTCTGGCGAGCTTTCGGAATTGCGCCGCGTCCCGCGTTTATCCTGCGCGTCCCGTTTAAACACGAAAGAAAAGAACAAATCGCGCCGCCCGTCCGCGAACCCGTCCGGCTGCGGCAGGCAATTTTGGAGAGCTTGCAGGGACGAATTTCGCTGAACCGAATCCCGCTCGTCGCCGCGAAAGTCGAAATTCCCTTGCTCAAACTTTTTACCCAGACCGATGCCGACGGCAAATTCCGATTCGCCTCGCTTCCGTCCGAACCGCAGGACAAAAACCTGCTGATTCGGGCAAAGGGGCGCGAGTTTTCCGTTTCGACCCGCGACGCGATACGCCGCGGCAACCTGTTTTTGATTGACCTAAAATTGGAGGATTAAAATGCCGACTTATCAAACACCGGGAATTTACATCGAAGAAATTTCCACCGGAACCCGTCCTATCGAAGCCGTCGGAACCAGCACGGCAGGCTTTGTCGGCACGTCGCCGAACGCCGACGCACGCGTCAACGAAGCCTTTGCCGTCAATAGCTGGTCGCAGTTTATAAAAGAATATGTCGCCGAAGACAGCCCGAGCACGCCGCTTTCCCAAGCGGTTTTCGGTTTTTTCCAAAACGGCGGAAGCCGCTGCTACGTCGTCAATATCGGGCAAAACGGCTCGCTGCTCGGCGACGGGAAACGGCGTCAGGGACTCGCGCTTTTAGAAGAAATCGACGAGGTGGCAATCGTCGCCGCGCCCGGCTTTACCGATACGGCTTCCTACGACGCGCTGCTCGAACATTGCGAACGGATGCAAGACCGTTTCGCCATTCTCGACGCGCCCGGCACAATCACCAACATCGACGTGCTGAAAAAAGTCGGCGCCGTCGGAAAAACAAAAAAACCGGAAGGCGAGGGCGGCACGACAGCCGATGCGGGCGGCGGCAGCGGCGGCGGCGATACGGGCGGCGCGCGACCGCGCACCAGCGACCGCGGCTACGGCGCTTTTTATTTTCCGTGGCTTATCGTCAGCGACCCGTTTTCGCCGAAAGATACGGTCGCCGTGCCGCCTTCGGGACATCTCGCCGGCATCTACGCGCGCACCGACGGAACGCGCGGCGTGCATAAAGCGCCGGCAAACGAATCGGTGCGCGGCGCGCTCGACCTGGCTTATCGCATCACGCAATCCGAACAGGGCGAGCTGAACACTCTGGGCGTCAACTGCCTGCGTTTTTTCCCGACGCAAGGCATTCGCGTCTGGGGCGCGCGCACCTTAGCCGACAGCGCCAGCGAATGGCGTTACGTGCCCGTCCGCCGATTGTTCAATATGATTGAAGAATCGATTGCGCGCGGCACGCGCTGGGTAGTTTTCGAGCCGAACGACGTGACGCTCTGGAAATCAATCAAGCGCGACATCAGCGCCTTTCTGACGCTGCAATGGCGACAGGGCGCGCTGATGGGCAGAACAGCGGAAGAAGCTTTTTTCGTCCAGTGCGACGAGGAAACGAATCCGCCCGAAGTGATTGACGCCGGACAAGTCGTGGCGGTTATCGGCATCGCGCCGGTCAAACCCGCCGAGTTTGTTATTTTCCGTATCGGACAGAGCGCCGCCGGAACTGAAATCGAAGGAGGAATTTAGATATGCCGCCGAAAGCAGATGAAGCCAAACCGCAAGCCGCACCGGCTAACGCTTACGTTGACCCGTTTCGCGCCTACAATTTCAAGCTGGAAATTCAGGGCATTACCGAAGCGCATTTTACGGAAGTCAGCAATATGGAAGTCAAGGTTACGCCGATTGCCTACCGCGAGGCGGGCAACAGTCAGGTCGTTCATTACGTTCCCGGTCAGACCGAATACGGCGCCATCACCTTGCGCTACGGCTTGACGCGCTCGCGCGAGCTTTGGGACTGGTTTATGACCGGCGTGAAAGGCAAAGTGCAGCGCAAAAACTGCTCGATTATAGTTTTGGACGCCGACGGCGCGACCGAAGTTCTGCGCTGGAATCTGATAAATGCCTGGGCGGCGCAATGGCGCGGTGCGATGCTGAACGCTTTAGACCAGGAAGTCGCCATCGAATCGCTGACGCTGGTTTGCGAGACTTTTGAAAGAGCTTAAGCGCCGCGAATGAATTTTGTTTGGCGTTTGGCGATTGAATTTTTGTTTTGCGCTTTGCAACTAAGTGAAAAGCCGTGCGTTTAGCCGATTACAAAATTAAATTTTTCGACTTCGTCGCCGCAAATCTCCGGCGGCTGGCTGGCTTTCTGACCGTCGAAAACGCGCCGGAAAAAGAAAATTCCGCGCCCGAGAAAACTCTCTCGCCGATGGAAGACTGGCTCGAAAAAACACGCCGCGTCGCGCCCGAAAACTGGGTCGGTTTTTCCGGCGCAGGTGAGCTTGAGGCGATTGGCGAAAACGAAGCCGAGCCGGAAATTCAGCCGCCCGTCTCATCTTTTGCCGACGAAACCGGCGCGGAAGATTTAGTTTTTAAAAACCCGAAAAAGCAATCGCCAGGCGAGACGTTTTTCGAGAACGAACGCAAAGCTTCAAAGACTCTCGAAACTTTCGATAAATTTGAGATTTCAAATAAAGCCTCGAACAAATCTGAAATTTCTCCGGCGGAAAAGCCGAAAAAACCGAAAACCGACTCGCGTTTTTTCAGCTTCGAATTTTCGGATAAAAAGAAGAAAGAGAAAACCGCCGCGCCGCTTGAGCCTTTCTCCGAAATCTCCCGCCAAGCGCCGGCGAAAGACGAAAAACCAATGGCGACGGCAAAGCGAAATTTCCGGCTTTTTCCGGCTGAATCCGTTTCGGAAAACAAACCGGAAACCGTCGAGCCTGACATTATAAATTCGCTCGAAAATCAACCGCCGGGATTTGAAATTTCGCCGTTCGAGCGAAAAAAATCCGCCGCGCTGAAAATTGAAAAAATCGTGCCGGCAAAGCCGAAAAACACAGTCGAAAACCCGGAAGAAATCGTCAAAAAATCCGCCGCCGCGCGCGGGATTTCCGATCAATTTTCGCCCGCCGCATTTTCCCGAAAAACGGGCGGCGAGTCAGCCGCCGAAATAAGTTTCGAGTTTCCGAAACGAAAAACGAATTCAGCCGCCGCCCTTTCAGCTTTCGACGAAACAGCAGCAGCAGCGGAAACGCCGAATTTTTCTTCGCCCCGGACGAAGAAGAGCCGAATTGCCGTTCAGGAATATTTTAGTCCGGAACGCGATAAAAAAACCGACAACCAAACCGACAACCCGAAAAAGTTTGCCGCCGCCCAATCGCCCTGGATAGATTTACCGGACGAGACCGCGCCTGAAGCGACAGACGATATTCACTTAAACCTTTCCGAAAACGAGCATCTTCGTTTTCTGGAAGGCGAACAAGCGGGAAAACTAGAGAAATTAAGGAGATAAAGATATGGTAATGGGAATAGGTTTTATTATTTTTGGCACTCTCTTGGCGCTCGGGATTCTTTTCGGTTTGCTGCTTCCGGCTGTTCAAACACCGGATGGACCTCCGCAGGGCGAGATAGTAAAAAATAAGGGTCTCAGAATAGCCCTTAGCGTCGTCGGCGTCATTTTCGGAGTCGGCTTTATCGTGGCTGGAGTTATGAGCCTGGTCAAAGCGTAGAGCTGATTATAAAAACGCATTCGGGCGAAAAACCAAACGTTTTTTTCCCGAATGCCCGGTAAATAACCTGATATGGAACGAGTCGCGTTTTTAATTGAGGAAACGGGCGAACGCATCGCCTGCTTGCTGAATCCGGAAAGCGTCGTGATGCGGCGGGCGGCGGGCGTTCGCCCGCGACGCTCAATCGGCGGCAGCCTGACGGGCGCGGAGCTTGCCGACGACGTGCTGTTGTTTACCGGCGGCGGGATGACCGAGATGTTTCTCAATCTGCTTTTCGATGTCGCTTTGACCGACCCGGCGGCGAAAGTCGAAGACGTGCGCAGTTTGACTTCGCCGCTCTGGAAACTGGCGGAAAATTCGAGCGCGTCGAGAAATTACGGCGAGCCGCCGCGCGTTCGTTTTGTCTGGGGCAAAAGCTGGAACATTCCCGGCGTCGTGGCTTCCGTGTCCGAACATCTGGATTATTTCGACCAGACCGGCACGCCGCTCCGCTCGTGGCTGCGAATGCGTTTTTTGCGAACGGTCGAGCCATTGGCGGAAACGACGGCGAAAGCTCCGCCGCTGATGCCGCCGCCGGTCAACCCGGCGCTCGCCGCGACGGAAACAGCGCCGATGCCGCCGACGGCGGCGGAAACGCCGAACCGCCAGGTCAAGATTCACACTTTTGCATCGGGCGATAGATTAGACCAGCTCGTGCGCCAGCAATACGGCTTTTACGGACACCCGTCGCTGTGGCGCTTGATTGCCAGCTATAACAGCATCAGCGACCCGTTAAATATTCCGCCGGGAACGATTTTACAGTTTCCGCCTTTGACGGATTTGGAAGAAAAAAAATGAACCGGCAATTAAAAACGCTTCCGCAGATTACCGTCGAAATCGGCGGCGCGCCGCTCGAATTGCGCGAAAGAGCCGCGCTCGCCGAAGTTCGGGTGCAGCAGCGATTGTCTTTGCCGTCGCTTTGCGAATTGACGTTTTTCGACGCGACCGAATTTTTAAGCAATGGCGATTTATTTTCTCCCGGCGCAGATTTGCGCGTCCGCGTAGCCGAATCCGAGACGCCGCTTTTTACCGGGCAAATCACGGCGGTCGAACACGTTTACGAGCCGTCGAATACGCGCAAAGTCCGCTTGCGCGGCTACGACAAGCTGCATCTTCTGCGCAAGCGGCAAAAGGTTCGAGCCTTTGTTCAGATGACTTTAAACGATTTGATCGGCGAACTGGTCAAGGATTTTTCGCTCTCGGTCGAGGCGTCGGAAAACAGCGCCCTGCGCGAGCGAATCATCCAGTTCGAGCAGACGGATTTTGATTTGATGACGGAGCTTGCCGAAAGAAACGGCTTGTATTTCGCCTTGCGCCAGGATGCGCTGCACGTTTTTACGCTCGAAGGCACGAATGATTCCGTTTCGCTGAAATTAGGCGAAGATTTGCTCGAAGCGCGCGTCGAAATCAACGCCGATAAAATATGCCGCTCGGTTTCGACGACCGGCTGGAACGCCTTGCGCGTCGAAAATTTTTCCGGTCTGGCGAACGCCGTCCGCAACGGCAGAAGCATCGGCGCGGAAATCGACGACGCTAATTTCGTCGTCGATTTCCAGCGCATTATCACGGACGAAAACATCACGGACGAATTGGAAGCCGTCGCGCTTTCGCAAGCCGAACTCGATTGGCGCGCGGCGCAGGAAGTGACGTTTTGGGGCGTCGCCGAAGGCAATCCCGAGCTTCAGCCCGGAAAGCCGATCGAGGTCGAGGGCATCGCGCAGAATTTGAACGGAAGCTACGTTTTAGCTTCGGTCAATCACACCGTCGACACGATAAAAGGCTTTATTTCGGAGATTTCCACCGTTTTGCCGAAACCTGTTTTGCGGCAAAAACAATCGCTGGCGACTTTCGGCATTGTAACCGGACTCGACGACCCGGAAAATTACGGTCGCGTGCGCGTGAAATTGCCGAATTACAACGACGTCGAAACCGGTTGGATGCAGGTCGTCGGGATGGGCGCGGGAATCGGCAAAGGCTTGATTGCCCTGCCTGATATCGACGACACGGTGCTGGTTTTTTTTCCGCGCGGCGAATTGACGCAGGGCATAATCCTGGGCGGGCTTTACGGCACGATGCAGCCGGAAGATTGGGATTGGGGCATCGAGCAGAGCAACGTCAAGCGCTTTCGCCTGCAAACGGCGGGCAATCAGAAAATCAGTTTTGACGACGTGAAAAAGATTTTGCGAATGGAAAACTCCGACGGCAGCTTTGTCGAAATGTCGCCCGAAAAAGTTTCGCTGCATTCGCAGAGAGATTTGGAAATCACCGCGCCGGGACGCGGAATTTTGCTGAGAGCCAAAACGATTGATTTCGAGCGCGCCG
>DASVRL010000256.1:0-1607 GCA_036388635.1 Pyrinomonadaceae bacterium | reverse complement strand
GGATATTACATCAGCACAGTCGGAGCGCACAGTTCGGAAGAGGCGATGAAACAATATGTCAAAAATCAAGGTGGAGATAATCAGTCAACGCAGCTAACGCTCTTTTAATACCTCGCGGCTCTGCCGCGCGGAAATTTATTTAAAATTTTCGAAAAACAGCTATGAAAAAATTATCGACAGGCTTTTTACTTTTAGTTTTCATTTTCGTTCAGACCGTCGTCGCGCAGGAAAGAATTGACGAGCAGGTGTTGGCGCGGATTAAGGCGGAAGGATTTCAGAATTCTAAAATTATGGAAACGCTCTCGTATGTCACGGACGTTTTCGGCGGGCGTTTGACGAATTCGCCGAATCTGAAAAACGCGCAAAACTGGACGCGCGAGCGGATGATTTCGTGGGGCTTGCAGAACGTGCAGCTCGAAGCGTGGGGAAATTGGGGCAAGGGCTGGAGCGTCGATAAATTTTCGGTGGAAATGTTTGAGCCGACCTATGATCGTCTCAGCGCGTATCCTTTAGCCTGGACGCCTTCGACAAACGGAGCGGTTTCGGGCAAGCCGACGGTCGTTTCCATTCGCTCAAACGCCGATTTCGCCAAATATCGCGGCAAACTGAAAGGCACTATCGTTTTGAACGGTCGGTTTGATTTGAATTCGCCCGAGTCGCGTTTTCAGACGCCTTCCAGGCGCTTCACCGACGAAGAACTCGCCAGGGCGTCGCAGGCGGCAGACCCAGCCAAAGACGGCGAAATCAACGGCGGCGCGACCACCAATTACTGGGACGAGGAAAAAGACTGGCAAGTCGGTCTGGCGCGAGGAAAGGAAATAACGAAATTTTTTAAGGATGAAGGCATCGCCGCGCTGATTCAGCCGAGCAGCCGCGCGAACGGAGTTTTGAGCGTGCAGGGTTATTACGAAACCGATTCGAGTAAAAACGTTCCGACTTTTGTCGTCGCCCGCGAGCAATACGCTAGAATCGTCCGCCTGACCGACAAAAACGTTCCGGTCAGGCTGGAATTGAATCTGCAAACGCGCGTTCAGGAAGATTCGACGGGTTATAACCTGGTCGGCGAAATCGTCGGCAGCGACTCGAAAATAAAGGATGAAGTCGTGATGCTCGGCGGGCATTTCGATTCGTGGCACGCCGCGACCGGCGCCACCGACAACGCCGCCGGCTGCATAGTGATGATGGAAGCCTTGCGGATTTTAAAGGCAATCGGCGCAAAACCGCGCCGGACGATTCGGGTCGCTTTGTGGAGCGGCGAAGAACAGGATTACGGCGGCTCGGTCGGTTACGTGAAAAAACATTTCGGCGACCCGCTGACGATGCAGCTCAAGCCCGCACACGAAAAGCTCGCCGCCTATTACAATCTCGATAACGGCACGGGCAAAATTCGCGGCGTTTTTTTGCAGGGCAATGAAGGCGTCCGCCCGATTTTCGAGGAATATCTGAAACCGTTTAACTATCTCGGCGCAAAAACGATTTCGATTTTAAATACGGGCGGTACAGACCATATGGCGTTTGACGCGGTCGGCTTGCCGGGTTTTCAATTTATCCAGGACCCGATCGATTATAATACCCGCACGCACCACACGAATCTGGACGTGCTGGAA
>DASVRL010000255.1:0-11119 GCA_036388635.1 Pyrinomonadaceae bacterium | reverse complement strand
GAGTTTTCCTTTGAGTTCGAGCAGAAAACCGTCGCGGCTTAGCAAACCGTAAAAGGCGAAAACGTTTTCGTAAGCTCTAGTCGAAGATTGAGAATCCAATCTTTTATTCATCCTTTCCGGGGAGTGCTTTTTTTTACCAGCAAAAATAAACGGCGACAAATTTTTTTTAGAAGCAAAACCAGACATACGCCAACACTGGACTTAAAAACAAACAAACTGACCAAAAAATAAATGACCGCGTTTAGCTTGCTAAACCGAGGTCGAAAAGCCGACAGACGCGCCGGTAAAAAATCAAAATAACAATAGCGGCTCGATACGATTTTATACAAAAATATGCTTTAAACAGTTTTATCTGATTGAGCCTTAACCCAATCTGAAGAAGCTATAAACGAACGCGCCGAAGGTCAGCGCGTCGTCACTTTAGCCAGAAGATTAAAGCTGCGAACCGTCTCGACCGTCTTTCTTTCGCGAAGCTCGTCGACCCAGTTCATAACATTACTGGAGATTTTATGGGCGATTGATTTTGAAAAGGCGTTATGATTGCTTACCGAAACGGCGGCTTCATTCGCATTAAGAGTATTTTTTTTGACGATTCGAACCGGAGCTTTTTTCATTATTTCTTACCTGAATTGTATTTGTGTTTTGTATAAAGACTCTGCCTGGTAAAAGCAATCCGGATGCCAGAAGTGAAAGGCAATAAAGACGCTATTTTAAATAATAAAAACAGAAGCGGGTTTTTAGGTTTGTATGAAACCGATACATCGGGCTGAATCAATCAAATACATTATTTTAGTATCAATTACCATAACTTCCGGCAGAAGGTCGAAATATACTTAATGCTCCATTTGTGGCATAATCATTGCTCAGACAAGCGGTATCAAAACTTACTGTTTTTCTCAGAAATCAAGAATTAGTGCAGTATCGAAAAATGAAAGAAAACAATTTAAAGTAGTATACTGTAAAAAACGAGTCGTTTTTGGAAAACAAAATTTGATGAATCGGAAAGTAAAGTTGAACTAAACACAAATTAAAACACATCAAAAGCAAACATTTTGCTTGCTTTTGCCGTTTTGATTTTCCTTCCCTGTGCTTTTTTTCGTATTATTTTACTACAATAAGGTTGTATCTTGACGAGGCTTTTCTATGGCAAACAAGGCTCTGGTAATTGACGACGATGTGGCAACTCTGGAGTTGATGCGCTTTCAGCTGGAAGCTGAAGGTTTTGAAGTATCGACCGCCGAGCACGCACAGAAGGGTTTGGATTTAATCAAAGAGATTGAATTCGACATTATCCTCACCGATTTGAATCTGCCCGACATCAGCGGGATAGAAATGGTGAAGCGCGCAAAGGAAACTCTGCCCGAAACCGAGATTATAATGGTCACCGGTTTCGGCTCGACCGAAAAGGCGATTGAGGCGACCAAAGCCGGCGCTTTTTATTACGTCGAAAAGCCGATAGAGTTTGAAGAACTCATCGTCCTTATCGAAAAGGCGATTGACCGCAAGCGCTCGGCGGCGGAAATCCGCGAGCTGCGCGGAAAGCTTTCCAATCGCCATTCCTACGAAGGCATTATCGGCGCGAGCAAGGCGATGCAGGACATTTACGAGATGATTGACGGCGTCGCCGAATCGGACGCAAATATTTTAATTTTGGGCGAATCGGGAACCGGCAAGGAAATTATCGCCAACGCGATTCATTATAAAAGCACGCGCGCGAAAAAATCTTTTATTAAAGTTAACTGTTCCGCTCTGCCGAAAGAATTGATTGAATCCGAACTTTTCGGACATACGAGAGGCGCGTTTACCGGAGCGACGCAGGACAAAATCGGTTACATCGGACGGGCAAACGGCGGCAGCCTTCTGCTTGACGAAATCGGCGAGATGCCGATTGATTTGCAGCCGAAGCTGCTGCGCGTTTTGCAGGACAAGGTTTATTACCGCGTCGGCAGCGACAAATCGCAGGAAGTCGATTTTCGTCTGATTTCGGCGACCAACCGCAACCCGTTCGACGCGATTCAGGACGGTTCTTTGCGCGAAGACCTTTATTACCGTATCAACACCATCGAGATAAAAATTCCGCCGCTGCGCGAGCGAATGGAAGACGTGCCGATGCTGGCTGAGCATTTTCTGCAAATGTATGCGGAAAAATATAACCGGAGCGCGATGAGTTTCTCGCAGAAGGCTTTCGGTCAGATGCTTTCCTACAACTGGCGCGGCAACGTGCGCGAGCTTCAGCATGTCGTCGAGCGCGCGGTTCTGCTCAGTAAAGGCAACATCGTGCAGGAGTTGAGCGTTCCGACTTCCGCCGAGATGAACCCGTCGGCGGTGATGTCCGCGCCGGGAAATATCGTCCGTCAGGTTTCGACGGCGGCTTTTTCAGGTTCGCAGCCGGGCGGCGCGCCGGAAAGCGCGACGGATAATTCTCATTTTCCGGCGAACAATTTATTTAACTTTACGGATGAAGAGCTTTTTGAAGAAATCGGAAAATTTATTGTCAATAAATTGCCCGAGCCGGTTGACGGGCAAGACCAGAAAGACGTTTTCGATTCGATAGAATACGGCGTCGTGCTCGCCGCGCTGAAACGCACCAACGGCAACAAACAGGCGGCGGCGAATCTTTTAGGCTTGTATCGCCCGCGTCTTTACGGAATGATAAAACGGCACAGTCTGGAAGAAAAAATATAATCGGATAAAAATAAATTCAGCGGGAACTGTTTGCCGGTTTTTGGAAACCAAGCGCGAGGAACAGAACCCGCTGAAACTTGAAAAACTATAAAAACTTTTACCGTGCGGGAGCGGACACCTTAATATCAATTTTGTCGGTTGTTCCTGCCGGCTTTCCGCTCAGAAAACCGCTGTAATATAATGCTCCGGCGATAATCGCGACGATTATGATGGTCGTAATCGCCCAGATAACATTCGAACCAGTTCCATTTTCTTCAGACATTTAAACCCACCTCGAATAATAATTTCTAAAAACCTCGCTCACAGCTTGGCAAAAGCTGTGCCAATTTATTTAAGTGTTTATCAAATAAGCATTTAATTTAAAAATTGAGTTTTGATTTAAAGTTTTTTCGGGTAATTTATGAAATAATTTAGAACGTTTATGTAGTTTTTCGATACAGGATTAAATTGAAAATGGATTTTAATTTTGCCGCGCGATTGTAAATTTTGTGTTTAATGCGATTTGTTCGAGGTCGAGAGAAGTCAAAAATGGCATAAGTGTTGCGTGAAACTAGATTTTTGCGCGCGGCGCCTTACGTCGTCAAAATAATAAAGCTATTAAAGCGATGAGGCTTTGAAATCGGTGCGGACTTTAAAGGAAGACAAATCAGCCGGTCAGCCGAAGATGCCTAAACTGCCATATCTCGTTCTGGCGGTTTCGCTGCTCGTCAGCCTCGCGGCGACTTACCTGTTTTACAACAGCGCGGCGAGCAAAGATATCGCGCGTTTTGATAACGACGTGACCCGCCTCGACACGACCATTAACAACAAAATCAGAACATATATTGCGATGCTGAAAAGCGGGCGCGGTTTTGTCGAAACCGTCGGCGAAATCAACCGCGATTCGTTTCGAACTTACGTCAGCAGTCTGGATTTAAGAAGAAATTATCAGGGCGTTCAGGGAATCGGTTATGCCAAGCGCGTTTTGTCGTACGAAGCCGAAGCGCTGGCGCAGAAAATGGAAAGCGAAGGCTTTACGAATTTCAGGGTTTTCCCGCAAAGCGCAAAATACGATTACATTGCCGTTTTGTACCTGGAACCGCTCGACGAGCGAAATCGCCGCGCCATCGGTTTTGATGTATCGAGCGAGGATAATCGCCGGCTGACGCTGGAAAAAGCCGCCGTCACGGGCGAACCGGTCGCCACCGGAAAAGTTTTTCTGGTGGTGGAAACCGAAGACGATAAACAACCCGGATTTTTAATTTGTCTGCCTATCTATAAAGGCGACCGCAACCCGCAGGATGCCGAAGAGCGCAAGCGTCTGCTGGACGGTTACGTCTACGGCGCGTTTCGAGCCAATAATTTTCTGGCTGAAATCAGAAACACTTCGAACACCGAAGACATATCGATCACCATATACGAGAACGAAGCGGCGGACGAAAATATTCTCGCGCGCACGCACAATTTCGTGCCGGATGCGGGCAGCGACTTCACGTCCCGAACGGAAATCGAGGTTGCCGGTCGAAAATGGATTGTCGAGTATAAAGCGCTGCCGGCTTTTGTAGCGAAATCCAATTCCGGCTGGACGCCTCTGATTTTCGGCAGCGCTTTGGTTTTCAGTCTTCTGCTTTTCGGGATGACTTATCTGGAATCTTTCGCGCGGCGTAAATCGGAGAGATTCACTTACGAGCTGAAAGAGTCGGAAAAGGAAAAAGCGTTACTGTTTGAAAAGGAACAAAAAGCGCGCCGCTCCGCCGAAGACGCCAGCCGCGCGAAAGACGAATTTATCTCGGTCGTCTCGCACGAATTGCGCACGCCTCTGAACACGATTGCCGGCTGGACGCGAATTCTCCACGCGGATACTTTAGCGCCGGAAATGAAACAACAGGCGCTGGAAAAAATCGATAAAAATTTGCGGATACAGACGAAACTGGTCGAAGAACTGCTCGATTTTTCACAGATTATCACCGGGAAAAGCGATTTAAACTCGAAATTGGTCGAAATTTCCGGCGTGTTCGAAGCTGCCGTTGCCGGCGTCGCCACGCAAGCCCGCGAAAAGGAAATTAATATCGAGAAAGAAAATACGCTGAACGGGCAAAAAGTTCTGGGCGATTCCGAGCGTTTGAAAAAGGCGTTTGAAAACATTCTGCGAAACGCCGTTAAATTTACTTCCAAAAACGGAACCGTTTTTACGGAGATAAAAGAGCAGGAAGACACGATTGAGATGAAAATCCGCGACAGCGGGCGAGGCATTAATCCGAAGTTTTTGCCGCATATTTTTGAAGGATTTCGTCAGGCGGATTCTTCCAGCACGCGGCAATTCGGCGGCTTGGGACTGGGCTTGGCGATTTCGCGTCACATTATCGAACTGCACGGCGGCTCGATTAAAGCCGAAAGCGCGGGCGAAGGAAAAGGCTCGGTGTTTACCATAAAAATTCCGGTCTCGAAAGACGCCAATCACTCATCTGCTTTATCTTCAATGGATTAAAACCCTTCTAAATCCGCCCGATTTTGTATCGAATACCTACAAAGCCGATTAAAAAAATAAACATAAAAATATTCGGAAACCATTTTTAAAGTGAAGTGATGACAGCAGTTATTCGGAATTCAAACGAGGTGGCACGCCGATTGCCATTGGTTTAAGCATAAGACCGGTGCGTCTTGTACTCTTCCAGGGTTTTTCTAATACAAGGAGGTTAACAATGAGTAGGATTTTCCTTAACGTTTTTACTTTTGTCTTTTTGACAATTACACTTTCGACCGCTTACACCGTGCAGGGGCAGCTTCGCCCGTATCGGGTAAACGACAGGCAGGTTCAAGTGCTTATCAACCGGATTGAAACCGGCACCGACACCTTTCGCCGGCAGCTTGACCGCAATCTCGACCGCAGCACGATGAACGGGACCAGAACCGAAGACAATCTGACTTCTTACGTCACCGATTTTGAAAACGCAACCGACAGCCTGCGTCGCCGCTTCGATGCCCGCACATCGACGACTGCCGACGTGCAGGAAGTTTTGAATCGCGCGAGTATGATTGAAAATTTTGTGCGCGATAATCGTTTATCGACTAATGCGCAGCGTCAATGGACGCTCGTCAAAACCGATTTGGATGCTTTGGCGACTTATTACGGCGTCCGCTGGGATTGGACGGCGAGAACCAACAACGACAGATACGATAATAGAGATAATAGAGGCGGCATCGGAATAGGCGGCGGCAACCGAGGCGGTCGCGGCGATGCGAGATTAACGGGAACTTATCGCTTGAACACCAGTCAGAGCGACGACGTGAACGCGATTCTCGACCGCACGTTTGGCAATAACAACGGTACCGACGCCAATCAGCGCCAGCGCGGGCGACGGATGATGGAACGTCGTCTAACCGCGCCGGATATGCTGGCGATTGAAAAGATAAATCAGCGAGTGACGATTGCTTCGTCAATATCGCCGCAGGTGAGCTTTGACGCCGATAACGTCGCGCGCAGCGAAGTTTCCGGCAACGGGCGCACCGTCAACATTCGCGCCGCGCAGGGCGCGGACGGGTTGACCATTAGCTACGAAGGCGACAGGATGAGTGATTACACCATTAATTTCGTCTACGTCGGCAACAATCAATTGCGCGTCACGCGTAAGCTTTACCTGGAAAATCGCGGCGAGACCATTACGGTTTCCAGCGTGTATGACAAAATCGACCAGACCGCCAGATGGACGGATATGGGCGGTTCAAACAACACCGGAAACACAGGCACAATCAACAACAACAACAATTACGATTTCGTCGTTCCGAACGGAACGCGTCTGGTCGCGGTTTTAAACACGCCGCTTTCGACCAGAACGACCCAGAACGGCGACCGGTTCACGATGGAAGTTACCTCGCCGACGCAATATCGCGGCGCGATTATCGAGGGAACAGTGGCAGCCGCCGAACGTTCGGGTCGCGTTTCGGGCAGAGCCGAAATGGGACTTAATTTTGAAACGATTCGCCTGCGCAACGGGCAGACTTATCGCTTTACGGGCTTAATCGACAGCGTCCGAAACGCCAGCGGCGATTCGGTCGGCATCAATAACGAAGGCGCTGTCCGTGACGGCAATCAAACGACCAAAACCGTAACTCGCGCCGGAGTCGGCGCGGCGCTCGGCGCTTTAATCGGCGCGATTGCGGGCGGCGGACAAGGCGCGGCAATCGGTGCGGGCGTCGGTGCCGGCGCGGGCGCTGGCTCGGTTATCTTGCAGGGTCGCGACGATCTTCGGCTTGATACCGGCACGGAATTCAATCTGACTTCTTCCGCTCCGTCTAACTTGAGAGGAAGTTATTAAAGAGCTCGGAACCTTATAAATTGATTAACGGGTGGAGATTTTATCCACCCGTTTTTTGCATTAAAACAGGCGGAAATTCGAACCGGACGCGCGGGTTTCCGTCTTTTGCTTATTTCCAAACGCTGTTTGAAAGCTTCCAAATGTTATTTGCTGACTTTCAAACATCATTTGATAACTACCAGAGGCTATTTGGAAGTTGCCGGATGGCGTTTGGTAGTTAACAAACATGATTTGAAAGTTACCGGAACGCGTTTGATAGTTAACAAATGCGCTCTGGAAGTTAGCGGACAGCGTCCAGTAGTTACAGAAGCCCTTCTAGTAACTACTGAACTGCTTCCGGCAGCCATTGTTAGCTTAAAATTGTGTTTTTGTATGTGTTTGATACGTAAAATCTGGCACGGGCTTTGTATATCAGAATGCCGGTATTTGTAAAAATACTTATTCATTCTAAAAAACAGAACGAGCAAAGGGCAGTTTTTCTTTATTCAGGGAGAAATAATTATGCAGGAAAGCGACACGCCGCAAACGAGGCGCGATGAGTGGGACGCGGAAAAAGTTTCCGAGGAAGCGAGCAATCGGATGAGCGACGAGATTCAGCGCGAGATAGCGCGCGGCGACGAAACGAAAGGCGACGCCGACGAGCGCGACGTCGTCGGCGGTCCCGCTTCGATCGACACGCCGCAGGGACGCGAAGAAGCGAAAACGAGAGCCGAAGGAGAAACATCTTAAATGACTGACAACAAACTGGCATTGGAAGAAGCGCAGCGCGCCGCCGATTACGAAGCGCTGAAATCGACCGTCAAAACGGACGTCGAATCCGAAATCGCCGCCCGCGCCGACCAGCCGTCGCGCGCCGAAGCCGGACAGATAAACAATCTGGCGGGCGATTTCCGGCAGAAAGCGATTGATGAAGTGGTCGAAACCGACCGCGAAGTCGAGCGCGGGCGCACAATGGCGCGCATTTCGCAGGTCGTCGATTATATTTTCTACGTTATTTACGCGCTCCTGGCGGTTCGTCTTTTACTGGCGCTTTTTGCGGCGCGCGAGAGTGCGGGTTTTGTGCAGTTTATTAAATCCGTGACCGACCCGTTTTACGCGCCGTTTAAGGGAATTGTGCCGAGCATTCGAACGGAAGACGGTTTTACGCTGGCGCTTCCGATTATCGTCGGGCTTTTCGTTTACGCTCTGATTCATCTCGGAATCAACGGATTATTGAGAATCTTCGCGCATCGCAAAACGGCGATTTAGAAAAGGCAGAGCAAAATGCACAGTGCAAAAGGAATTACTACCTAATAATTTGCACTGTGCATTTTGCGTTCTGCCTTTGTAGACTTAGCTGGTCGCGCAGCCCGCGTGCCCGCATTCGCACATAATTCCCGTAATATCGGCACCCGCCGCATCCGAGCATTGCTGGCTGCAATAATCCGAATCGCTCGCTCGCGGGCAATTGCACATCTCGTGCGCGCATTTTTCTTCCGTATTCGCCATTAAATTAATCCTCCCTGAGTTCGTAAAATTATAGTTCCTTGGAACAGTTTAATTTTAGACCTCGGTTTCGGATAAGGCAATAAATTAGCGGAAAAATTCGACAAAACAAAAAGCCTTCACATTTTTGCGAAGCCTTTTTTGTAAATTGAGTTCGGTTTTTACCGAATAAAAGCGTTCGGCGTCGGAACGTCGCCGCTTGTTCCGAACTGCGCGCCCGTAAAGCCCGCCGTCGTGCGCAACAGATACCAGTAGCCGGTCGAAGGACGAAAAACCGCCGGGTCGGTTTTGCCGTCGCCGTCGAAATCGGCGGGCGAAGGTTTATCTTCCGTAATTCCGAACTGCGTCGCCGTAAACGAATTGCTGCCGCTGTTAATCACATACCAGTAGCCGTTTGACGGTCGGAAAACCGCCAAATCCGTTTTGCCGTCGCCGTCGAAATCAGCCGGCACGGGCTTATCTTCCGCGATGCCGAATTGATTGGCGATAAACTGGTGGTCAGAGCTGTTCAGACGATACCAGTAACCGTTCGAAGGTCGGAAAACGGCGTAATCCGCTTTGCCGTCGCCGTCAAAGTCGCCGGGCGTCGGCTGGTCTTCCGCAGTGCCGTGCTGCTGCGAGACGACCGCATTGTTGCCGCTCCGCGTCACCCACCACGTACCGTTTGAAGGGCGATAAACGGCGAGGTCGGCTTTGCCGTCGCCGTCGTAATCTGCGGGAACCGGCAAATCGCCGTTTGCGCCGAAAGTCGCAGCGCTAAAATTATTAGTCGAAGAATTCAAAACATACCAGCCGCCGATTGCGGGTCGAAAAACGGCAATATCGGTTTTGCCGTCGCCGTCAAAATCCGCCGCCGCAGGCGAGTCGGCTTGAATGCCGAACTGTTGCGAAACAAGAGCGCCGTTTGCGCTGTTTGAGATATACCAGCTTCCGGTCAAAGGGCGAAACACGGAGATGTCCGCTTTGCCGTCGCCGTCGTAATCGAATGCCGCGCGGCGGCTGGCAATCGCGTTGAGCGCCTGGTCGATTCTGATTCTGGATTTGGTAATGCCGTTGCGCGAATCGGTGACGCGTTTTCCGGTCGCGGTTAAAGCGTTCAGAATTTGCGAAACGGAAGCGTTCGGTTTCTGCTGTTTCAGCACGGCAAACGCGGCGGCAACGTGCGGCGCCGCCATCGAAGTTCCCGAATAATTGCTGTAACCGCCGTTCGGCACGGACGAAGCAATCCAGCGTCCGGGCGCGAGAATGGTCAATAAAGATGAGCTGTTGGAGAAATTCGAGACCGTATCGACGCCGGTTCCGTAGCTTCCGTCGTCGGTCGAGCCGACGCTAATCGCGGTGGAAACGCAGGCGGGCGCGCTCAAAGCGTTTGTATAAGCCGAGTTGCCGGAAGAAACGACCGTGGCAATACCGACCGAGCGCAGATTGTTAATCAGAATTCTGTAGGCAAGATTCGTATCGTCGCAGCTGGCGGCGTATTGACCGCCGCCGAGACTCATATTAACGGCGGCGATATTCATCGAGCTGCTCAAATCCAGAACGCGCTCCAGCGCCCGAAGCTGGTCGGAAGTGTAGGAGAGCGCGCAAGGGACGGGATTTGTGCCGCAGTCGGTCGCGTTATTAAAGCGCGAAAAAACCTGCATCGCGATAATATTGGCGTCTCTTGCCGCGCCGCTGAAATTCGTTCCGCGTCCGGCGACGATTCCGGCAACGTGCGTTCCGTGAGCGCAGCCGCTGATTGTCCCGTCGCAATTGACGCCGGAGTCGGGCGCAGTAGATTCCTCAACGCCGCCCGGGCAGACGCTCGTCGTCGTGCCGTAATTTGACGAATAGCAGCCTTCGGCGACGATTTTTCCGTTCAGAAAAGGATGATTTTTATCGACGCCGGTGTCGAGAATCGCCACCGCCTGACCGCTGCCCGAAAATCCGCTCGCCCAACTGGTCGTCGCTCCGACCAGAGCCGTGCTTTCGGCAAGCGTCGGCTCGGCGAGCGCGTCTTCTTCGATGCTCAAAACTAGCGGGTCGTTCTGCATCCGCTCCAGAGCTTCGGCTTTGGCTTCAAACGCCAGAAACGGTATGAATTTCAGTTGTTTTACCTTGTCAATCTGCTGAGCTTGATGACGATTCAAAAAATTGCTTTGGTCTTCCTTGATTTTCAAAAGCTGGCGCGCGCGCTCGGCTTGCCTCAAAGTTCCTTCCGGCTGAACTTCGGTTTTCAGCCCGATGATGACGCGCGCCGCGCCTTTTTCGCGCGCCGTATTAATCAATTGGGAAAAATTTTGCTGTTTGCGCGCTTCGATTGACGAAGATTCCGGCGCGGAGATTTGAGCCTTGGAAGCGGTTAAAAAGAAATCGGCGAAAATGGCGCACGCCAGAACGGCAAAAGAGATTGACAAGAGTTTTTTCATTAATTTTTCTTTCGGGCAGTTAAGACGCAAAACCGGTTTGAGAGTTTTGAGCGTGACTGCGTGATACAAAGCTTCTCTGATTTAAAGTTTAAATAGACGTTCGACGTTTGCTGTGGAGAACAGCCTGCCGAGCGGTTTCGACCGAATAAAATTCAATCACAGAAAATCAAATAATTTCGCTTAAAAAATGTGAGTTACGGCAAGCTAAGATGCGAGCTTTTTTCAATTGGTCAACCGTTTTTTTTC
>DASVRL010000254.1:0-2397 GCA_036388635.1 Pyrinomonadaceae bacterium | reverse complement strand
TTTCAAAATCATCGTTTTCAGACGATTTAAAATTACTCCGGTCAAGATTGGGAAGATATTTGCCGCTTCTGAAGTCAACCCGGAAAATAAAATTCCCCTGATTAGATTCAGTTTCCCTCAAGGTAATACCGTGCAGGCTAATCAGATTGCTCACTAAATCAGGGCTTTTCGCCATCGGATGCGAACCGGAATATCTGCCAATTTGCCAACCGGCATAAGCCCAATCTTCACCTTCTTCGTCAATATAGGCGAGAACGTATAATTCGCCTTCGATGCCCGGGCGATTAACGGGAAAGGCTCGCATGACGAATTTTGCGTTCGGGTTGGTGACGAGCGGTTGTTCGTAGATAAAATCTTCCATATGCTCAGCCGTCACTCGGTTTTCTTCGCCGAAATCGTTGACCAGAATCGGAAACTCGACACGTTTGCACCATTTTTCGACCTCATCGGTTAAATCGCCTATGCTGATGTCGTTTCTGAGAGTGATTTCGATGCGCGTGCCGGCGGTTGGGCGGTGGGTTTTTTCGCGCAGCAGGTAGTTGCGAAAGCCGGTTAAGGTGATGCGGATTGGCTCGTTGTTTTTCGTTTCGGAAGTCGGTTTGTAGGTTTCGACGATAATCTTGTCGCTGACGGTGAAGACCGATAGAAAACCGATGCCGAAACGGCTGGTCGGGATGAATTGAAAGTTTCGCTTGAATTCGTCCGAGGTGTAGTAGGAACGCCCGACCTGCAAAAAATATTTTTCGATGATGTCGGCGTCCATGCCGATGCCGTTGTCTTCGATGAGCAGAATTTGTTTTGTTTCCGTTTCGCCTGACATCTGATTTTTAATTTCTCTGGTCGAAATCGTCAGCTTGACATTGTAGCGGTTGCGGAATTCTTCGCTCGCCTGCGTCGGATATTCGGGAATCTCCTGCCCTTCGCGCGCCAAGTCCGAATACATCCGGCAGCGCAGGGCGTCGAGCGAGTTTTGAATCAATTCCCGAATAAATTCGAGCGGGCTGCTGTAAAGATTTTCCGACAGACGCTCGAAAATCGCCTGCTGGTCAAACTGCAAAACCCATTTCGACGGGACGTAATTGGCGCTGGCGGCGCGGCGGATTTGAATGGTCGGATTGTCGGCTTCGATGGTCGCGTCGGGAATCTGCCATTCGCTGTGACGCTGG
Organism: Pyrinomonadaceae bacterium; assembly: GCA_036388635.1. Classification (GTDB taxonomy): domain Bacteria; phylum Acidobacteriota; class Blastocatellia; order Pyrinomonadales; family Pyrinomonadaceae; genus JALZHR01. Next base: position 1,231 of record DASVRL010000254.1, on the reverse strand, counting down.
CATTTCGGGATGACGATTTTAGCGTGATTGATTTCATCGACAATCCACTGACACCAATCCTGAAGGACGCGATGCACTTCCTGATTCGGACATTCGGCGGTTATTTGAATGGCTTGCGGCGAAGTCGCGCGATGCGTCAGCGCGTGGTATTGCTCCCAGTGCGGAAAGCTGTCGGGCGGCAAGGGCGAGGCGGCGCTCAGCAAAAGCGGGCAGGCGCGGTCAATCGACATATCGAGCAAATCGCCCAAACGCAGTAAAATCGCCAGAAAACGGAGATTGACTTTCTCGTCGCGAATATCGCGCAAGTCGGGAAAACGCTCGTTGTCGTCAAGCTCGTGCAGTCTCAATCCGTGCCCGACGCAGACTTGCGCGATGGCGTTGCGCAGCATATGGTCGCCGAAGTCGATGCGCCCGAGCTGGTCGTGATGCACTTCGATAACGCTCGCGGCGCGCAGGTGATGCTGCGACCTGATGAACTCGGCAATCAGAAAGCGTGTCTGTACGTCTGCCAGAAAATTTCGCATTGACGCGTCGGAAACAGGAGCGGAAACCGTCGAATCCGCGCCGCTGCGGAGTATTTGAATTTGATTCCAGCGAAATGCGCCGCCGCCTTCGCCGCTCGTCCATTTCTTCTACGTTTCGGAGGTTAAAATTTCGCCTTTTTCCTTGTCTGATGTGACCATTCCGGCGTCGTGCAGATAAGCGGCGGCGACTAAAATATAAGCCTCGACGCCTGAAAGTCTGACAATTGGTTGAGTCGCGTCGTCATTTTTAAAAAGCAAATCCGATATTTGGGCAATAATCTTATCGCTATGTCTTATCGTGTGGCGCGTGTAATGCGGAAACGTTTGCGGAATGTAAGATAGCCAGCCTTCAATCGCCTCGCGGAGTTCGCAAATCTTTCCGTAATATTCGGGATGTTTCTTTTCAATAAATTCAATCAGGTTAGAATCAGGTGGTTTTGCCATAATTTTATGAATTTACTCCAAGTTAAAAACAAAAACTAATTTTAATTGTTAATGAGTGAGAATAATTCTCACTCATTAACAATTACGCTGGTAGTTATTTGCTGAGGTCAACGAATTTCAGCTTTTTCAGTTGCGTGTAGCGCGGGTCCCCGGACGGCAGAATCGTGCTGACGTAGGACTTGAGCATACTCATTCGCGGAATAATGCCGCCGGTCGGGCTGTACATTTTCGCGTCGCGGGCGGCGCGCGTGGCGGAGACTGCC
>DASVRL010000253.1:0-4254 GCA_036388635.1 Pyrinomonadaceae bacterium | reverse complement strand
GCTCGTCGAAATATTTTTGCAGCCATTCTTCATCGGGAAAAGTTTTGCCGTGAATGGCTTCGATTTCGGCGATCAGAATGGTCAGCTCGGCGGGCGAATAGTTGCGAATATTTGCCTCTTCGATAAGCTTTGTCTGCCAGATGCGCATATCGCCCGGCTCGATTGATTCGTGCCGTTCGGCTTCCGCCAGGCGAATCAAATCCAGATTGGCGCGCTCCATTCTGGTCAAAAGCGCGTTGGTAAACTTCGGATCCGGTTTGTACCAGGCTTGTTTTTCCAGATAATCCTGAATCGAGCGTTCTTTGAAAACGCGCCCGCGCTTGCCGAAAACCACGCCGCGCAGCAGCTCGATTTGATTAAAGGCGGCGGAAATGTCGAGTTTTTCGATCTGCGCTTTGGCGATTTTCCTTTTCGTAAAATCGAATTTGTGCCAGTTTTGCTTGTTAAACGCATTCCAGCCGTCCTTTCGCACCGCTTCGAAATCGTCGAGCTGCGCGAAAACATTTTCGGCAAAAACGAGCGTCAACAGAAAAACCAGACAAATAATCAGTTTTCTTTTCATCGGCTGTTTCCTTTCCTCAAAGTTTTTATTTTTAATTGTTGTCAACCCGGTCAATCTTCCACAATCCGTTTTCTTTTACTAACTTGATTGCCAGAGTATGTTTACCGAAACCCGAAGCCGAAGCCGTTCCCCGCGGCGCGGCTAAGGTTAATTTAAGCGCGGCGCTGTTTCCTTTAATCAGAGCTTTCGAGGTCGTAATTCCCTTCGCCCAATTTTTGTCCCAATCCTGCGCGCTCAGAAAATAATCCGCGCCGTATTCTTCATACGCGGGCGAGTAGAGCCATCTGCCCAAACGCCTGGAAACTTTTTTGAGCAGCTCGGTTTTTTGCTGCTGGATCGGATACCGGTCGCGGTTTAGTTCCTGCAGATACCACCGGTAAAATTCTTTAGCGGTTTGTTCGGGCGATTCTGCGGCGGCGGCTTGCCCGAAAGCATTTCCGAACAGGCAGAGCGCCAGCAATAAACTCAAACCAAACGATTTGTATTTCATAAATTCGTCTCACTCTCGGTTTCGATAATTTCAAAGCTCGTCCGTATCTCAGCCGTCGGGCGCAACGTCGCGGCGACGCTGCAATATTTTTCGTCGGAAAGCTGAATCGCCCCGGCGACGGCTTGCGCGGAAACGTTGCGACCATACACGATATGGTGAATGTAAATTTTTGTAAAAGCGCGCGGGTGTTCGTCGCGCCGCTCGCCGGTCACTTCGATTTTGTAATCGGTCACGACCTGACGTTTTTTCGCCAGAATCGAAACGACATCAACCGCCGTGCAGGCGCCGACGGCGATTAAAAGAAGCTCCAGCGGCGAGGCGGCGGATTTTCTTTCGCCTTTGCCGTCAACGACTTGCGCGTGACCGCTCGGGCTCGTGCCGATAAAAAACTCGTCGCCGGCGTATTGAATTGTCGCTTTGTAATCGGACATTTTTTCCTTTGCTTGAACGAAAGAATAAAATAATTTTGCGCGATTCTAACACAGAAATACGCTATTTTAATAAAAGATTTTTCGACAACTATTCGGCGGAGCAAAACAACTAATTTACTGGCACAAAAAATGCTGTCAGACGTGTGCGTCATAACTTTATACGGGGACGTTTTTTCGGAAGTAAGGAGAAAATATGAACAGGCATCGAAACGTTTTTTCAGCCCTTTTAGCAATCGGCTTAATATTTTTTGCGTCGCTCGCGCACGAGGTCAGCGCGCAGCGCACGCAGGTCAACGAGCGCGAGGTGCGCAGCCTGCTGCGCCAGCTGACGGTCAAGCTCGACGATTTTCAATACAATCTGGATTCTGAACTGCGCCAGAATTCCGCCGGTCAGACGGACGAAGAAGATTTGCAAAACAGCCTCGACGGGCTGCAAACGGAAGTCAACAATTTTCAAAACAAATTCACGCGCCGCCGCGACAGCCAATCGGACGTTTCGCAGATGCTCTCGTCAGCCCGCGCGGTCGAGGGAAATTTGTCTCGCCTGCGCCTGAGTCAAAAGATGCGCCGCGAATGGACGGATACGCAAAAGCTGCTCGACCAATTGGCGAATATTTACGGCGTGCGCGGCGATTTAAGCAACGACGATAATTCGCAGCTGCCCGACAATCAGACGCCGACCAATCAATACCCGAATCAAACGCCGCCGAACACCAATTTCAGCTACGGCTTGACCGGAACGTACCAGTTGGACGCCTCGCGCAGCGAAAATGCCGCCGACGTTGCCGAGCGCGCCATCACGGGCGCCAATACGCAGAACCGCGAAGAAGCGCGGCGCGATTTACAGGAAAAACTCGAAGCGCCGGAACGCCTCGCCATCGACGTCAAGGGAAACCAGGTGACGCTGGCTTCGTCGCTCGCCTCGCAGGTGACGGTGACGGCTGACGGTCGCGACCGGACGGAAACATTAGCCGACGGCAGAACGCTGCGCGTGCGGACCACGCTGCGCGGTCAGGAATTGACCGTTTCCAGCGTCGGCGGCAACAACGACTACACGGTGACGTTCGCCTCTATCGAAAACGGCAAAAGTATGAAAGTGACGCGTCGCGTGACGACCGATTATCTGAATCAGACCGTTTTCGCCGAAAGCGTTTATACGAAAACCGATTCGGTCGCGCGATACGATATTTACAATACCAACACGACGCCGAACACAAATTACCCGCCGACTACGACCACGGGACGCACCGGCGAATTCATCGTGCCGAACGGAACGATTATTACCGGCAATCTCGAAAACGATATTACGACGAAAGTTTCGCAAAACAACGACCGTTTTCGGATGACCGTTTCCGCGCCGAATCAATTTCGCGGCGCAATCATCGAAGGCTACATTTCGGGAATCAATCGTTCGGGCAAAGTTTCGGGACGCTCGCAGATCACCTTAAACTTTGAAAGAATCAAAATGCCGACCGGCGAAACCTACGATTTTGCGGGTTATCTGACCAGCGTCACCGACCAGAACGGCAAAGTCGTGAAAGTCGATACGGAAGGCGCGGTCAAAGGCGACAGCCAGACCAGGGAAACCGTCAAACGCGGCGGCATCGGCGCGGGCTTGGGCGCGATTATCGGCGCGATTGCTGGCGGCGGAAAAGGCGCGGCAATCGGCGCGATTATCGGCGGCGGCGCCGGTGCCGGTTCCGTTTACGCGCAGGGCAGAGAAGACCTCGAACTGAAAGCCGGTTCTTCGATCACCGTGCAGGCTTCTTCGCCTATCCGTTAGTAAAAAATTTCAATATAACCACTTCTTTGGCGAGCGGCACTTATCTGTCGCCCGCTTTTTTTGTTGATAAATTCTCTACAAGTTCCCAGGAAAAATCGCTCGACAAATTCTCTCAATCGGCGTTCTTTTGCTTTTGTCCCGAAAAATCGTAGAATCGGCGCTAGTGACAAATCTTCCCGAAGAAATCGAAGCTTACCGCGACCGGAAATGGCGGCGCGACGAAGCATTGAAAGTCGAAACGGCAGCAGCAGTCGAGCAGATGATTGAGGATTTGGGTTTTTGCCTGACGTTGACGGATTCGCGCACGAATCTGCCGTCGGTTTACATCGCCGTCTGCGGCAGGCGCGACGCGCACACGCCGCGCAACGTGCAGAAAGATTACGAATGCAGTCTCGCCTGGACGCTCAAGGACGAAGTGATGCGGCGCGGCAAAATGTATTACGCCAAGCTCTCGAAAGGTCGCTCGATGTTCGTCGCGCCGCGTCTGGTTCCGTTTTTCAACGCGCTTTACGGCGTGCCGCGGGCGAAAGAAAAGGAAGTTTTATCAGTTGAAGCGCAAAAAATTCTGAAGGTTTTGCGCAAGGAATGGGAAATGGCGACGGCGGATTTGCGCGCGGACGCCAAAATCAGCGACCGGAAACTCGTGACCAAAGCGATTGACGAATTGCAGAAAGCGATGAAGGTCATTCCGCAGGAAGTTCTTTATGCGCCGAAATTTACGTATATCTGGACGCTGGCTGAAGCGCGTTTTCCGAAAGAGCTGGCGAAAAAAATCGACCGGGAAACGGCTTTGAAAGAGCTCGCCCGCGCTTTTCTGCAAATGCACGGGATGACCTTGCGCGGCGACTTTGCCAAAGCCTTCGGCATCAATCGCCGGGAAGCCGGCAGAGCGAATCATCGTCTCGTTTTTGAAGGCTTTGCCGAAAGACTGGAAACGGGCGTTTATCGTTTGCGGAAATTTTAAGAAAGTAAAAAGTGAAAAGTAATA
>DASVRL010000252.1:0-12898 GCA_036388635.1 Pyrinomonadaceae bacterium | reverse complement strand
GGGGGAATAACTCAAAAATTATCGGATTTAAAAATAAAAAACGGCTCAAAAATCAGAGCCGTTTTCATTACTTTTCTTTTTATTAAATTACGGTTGAATCGAAGACGGCGAAGGAATGTCGCCGTTCTGACCGAAGTTTCTGGCAACGAACGCGCCGTTGGTGCTGTTCAGGCGGTACCAGGCGTTGTCAGCCGCACGGTAAACCGAAACGTCCGTTTTGCCGTCGCCGTCATAATCGGCGGGAATCGGCATATCGCTCGAAATACCGAAACGATAGACGCTCAACGAATTATTCTGGCTGTTCATAATATACCAGTTGCCCTCGCCCGGACGATAAACGGCTAAATCCGTTTTACTGTCGCCGTCGAAATCTCCGGCGAGAGGCTTATCGCCGTTGACGCCGAACTGCGCGCCGAGCAAAAGGCTCGAAGAGCTTTGCAGAATATACCAGGTGCCGTTCGAAGGTCGCCACACCGCTAAATCCGTTTTGCCGTCGCCTTCAAAATCTCCGACCATCGGTTTATCGGTCGAGATGCCGAATTGAGTGGCGCGAAATCCTAAAGTGCTCTGCTGGATATACCACGAACCGTTGGCAGGACGAAAAACGGCGAAATCGGTTTTGCCGTCAGCATCGTAATCGCCCGCGACCGGAACGTCGCCGTTCGCGCCGAACTGCGCGGCGAAAAATCCGCGCGTGCTGCCCAGAACATACCAGACGCCTTCGGACGGACGCCAGACGGCGATGTCGGATTTGCCGTCGCCGTCGAAATCTCCGGCTTCGATTTTATCCGCGCTCGCGCCGAACTGCGTGACGCTCGTCGCGCCGGCAGAACTTCTTTCGATTGACCAAACGCCCGTTGCCGGCGTGTAAACCGAAACGTCCGTTTTGCCGTCGCCGTCAAAATCCGAAACCTGATTTTTCGGCAGCGCGCTCGTGCCCCTGACGTCGAGAATCAATAAACCGTTCGTCAAATCGCCCGCCAGAACTTTGTCTTCGCCTAAAAACGGGAAAACCGCCCAGTTGCCGTCGTAGGTCGTCGGCAGAGCGTTTTGCAGGCTGTCGGTGGCGCAGATGACGTCCCACGGCTCGCTTGTTAAAAGACTCTGCTCGGTTTCTTCTTCGGGCGGCGCGAAAGCCGTTTGATACGTGTCGTATTGACCGATGCGTTTCGGGTCCGACTGGTTCGTGCCGATGTCGAAAACCTGCAAGCCAGCCTGATACCACGCGACATATAATTTATTGCCCATCACGACCGGATTGTGCGGCGTGACGGCGTTTAAAGCCAGCTCATTCATTCCGATTCGTTTGACCAGCAGCGGCTGTGCGGGATTCGAGATGTTGTAAACGCGCACGTCGCCGTTTCCGTTGGAAGTTTCACGACAGCTATACAGGAAATTTCCGTCCTCGCTCGTCCAGCTGCTGTGCATGCTGTTTCCGGCGGTGGTCGAAGTCGGGTCTTCGATAAAACCCTGTAACGCGGGCGCCTGCGTATTAATGTTCGTTATATCGTAAATCTCGGTTCTGCCGCGATTCGTGCCGTTTCCCCAACCGGAAGTGTACATCCGGTTTCCGCGAAGATGCATGGCGTGAACCCATTGCACTTCGGTCGGGTTGATGTCGCGGACAAAAACCGGAGCCGCGGGATTGCTGACATTTATGACTTTTAAAATTTTGTTGCTGGTGGAATTGAAGTTTTCAATCAGATAGGTCGCGCCGTTTTGACTAAAAACGACCATTTCGTGAATCGAAGTGAAACCGTTGCCGTTAGCCGGATTGACGATGCCGAGCAGAACCGGAGCAGCCGGATTGGTCAAATCGACGATGTGCACGCCGCCGCCGTTGCCGCTGCCGAAATAACCGCGATTTCCGACGACGATGGCTTCCAGAAACTGCTGATTCGCACCTGGATTATACCAGGCGGACAGTGTCGGAGCGTCGGGATTGGAAATATTGTAAATAAAAGCTCCCCGACAATTATAGCTGCCCTGCACGGCGATATTGCCGTCGGCGTAAATATCGGAAAACTTCAAACGCGAAGTTCCCGAATTGCAGGTCGGCGTAATCTGCGCTCTGAGGCGGACTTTCTGCGCCAAAACATCGGCGCTTAAACCTGCCAATAAGACAAACAAACCGATAAAGACCAAAGAAATTTTCGATTTCTTAATGCCCCGAATACTCATTTTTATCTCCTATGAATCTGCCCGAAAATGAAAGCTTTGTCTAAACTTCTATTTTGGTGCGTTTTACGAAAAAACGCAACCCGAAATAGTTCTCTAAATATAATTTTTAATACAGTTTACGAAGCCGCCTGCGAAGCGTCGCGCATCACCAGATCGAAGGTGCCCGGCGCGACTTTCCGAAAACGCCGGTTGCGGTTTAAAGAAACGGCAATCGAAATCGTCGGATTGTTTCCCTTGAATTCCATTCCGCCGACGCAGAGCAGATTATACAGCTCGTTGACGTGCAGAGGCTGTCCGGATTCGCGCAGCAGCAGAGTGCAAGCCTGCGTGATCGTGCGGTCGGTGAACCGGTGGCTAATCGGCTCGATATGCGGGCTGACCGAAGGGACGTGACGTGGATTATTGATGTAAGAAACGGTGTTGGAGTTGTTTCGATAATTGTTCGACGAATTATTTTGATTGTTGTTTTGTTGCGGCAACGGACGATTAATCCGCTTCATTTCCGTCGGCGGCTCGTAATCTTCCTCGTTGCGCTGAATCTTGCTGGTATCGGTATTCCACAGATGCTGACCGGAGCGCATCGTCGCCAGCAGACTGTAAATCGCCGCTTCCGTCTGCGCCGCGCTGTTTTCCAGCGCTTCGATTTCCTGCCGGAGACGCTCGGATTCGGATTCGACCTCGCGCAGGCGCACCAAAAGACGGTTCTGCGCGTTGCGCGTCTGCCGCAGGCTCTGTTCTAATGTGGCGATAAGATTTTCGTCAAGCATTTTGATTTATCATTTATCATTTATCATTTATCACTAAATTGAATGTTCAATGATAAATGTTTAATGCTAAATGTTATTTGGCTCTTTCAATCATATAAGACGGAATTTCGTCCAAAGCAGAACGATACCGCGAAACGGGCAAAATTTCAAGGTTTTTCTTGGCTTTCTCAGCGTAAGTGTATGCTCTTTCGCGGGTTTCGGCAAGCGTTTGATGTCGTTCCATCGCTTCCAGAAGATTTTCGCGCGCGTCGTTTTCGTAACTTCCCGCGTGCATTATCCGCTCCAAATCCGCTTTCAATTCCGGCTCGCGCTCGACGAGCAGAATCAAAGGCAGCGTCAGTTTTCCTTCCAAAAGGTCGGCGCCCGCCGCTTTTCCCAGGATTTCCTCGTCAGCCGTAAAATCCAGTAAATCGTCTGCCAGTTGAAACGCCGTGCCGAGATTCATCCCGTAATCGCGCAGAGCGATTTGCTGTTCACTGCCGGCGGCGCCGCCCGCAATCGCGCCGATTTCGCAGCAAGCCGAAAACAGGTAAGCGGTTTTTCTTTGCAGAACGTCGAAATATTCCGTTTCGGTGATGTCGGTGCGCCCGAGCATCGTCAGCTGAATCAATTCGCCTTCGGTCATCTTGCGCGTGACGCCCGTTAAAATATCGAGAATTTCCAGGGAACGTTCCTTAAGACTCGTTTCAAACGCCGACATATAAAGCCAGTCGCCCATCAGGACGGCGGCTTGATTGCCGAAACGCGCGTTGACCGAAGAGCGATTGCGCCGCGTGTCGGCGTTGTCGATAATGTCGTCGTGCACCAGCGTCGCCGTGTGCAGAAATTCCATCACGGTCGCTACCCGAATCGAATTTTCCCGCGCGCCGTCGCCGCCGACCGCGTAATTCGACAGAATATTGAGCGCCGGACGCACGCGCTTGCCGCCCGAGGCGCGCAGATAATCGCCGAGATAAGCGATAACCTGCACGTTCGACTGCGCCTGCCGCTCAAACTCGGTTTCGACCAGAGCCATCTCCGCCGCGATTAACGAAAAAATCCGGCGCGCCGCCGAAAGCGGATTTTGTAAAGCTAATTTCGGACTGAATGTTTGCATTAAAATAAAATAAGAAGAGAACGGAAACTGAAAAATGAAAAATCAGAAGCCGCATATTTTCCGCTTTCCGCTGCGCGATTTCCATTTTTCTGCCCGTATTCACGCTAAAATAATACTCGCGATTTCTCGCGGCTTGCCGTAGCGGTCGAAAAGTTTTTCGATTTCCGTAGTTGATTTTACCTGAAACTGGTTTTCTGTCCAGTAATAAAACTTTTCGAAGGTCGCGCCGATTGTTTCGCAGTATTCTTCGCGCGTGATGCCGGAGCGCAGGATTCCGTAGCCCCAGAACTCGTTGATGACCGGAATTTTATATTTTTGGAAAAACTCCTGCGCGCCTTTAAAAAAATGTCCTTCGTGACCTTGAATGTCAATCCAGAATAAATCAATCTCGTTTGGCTCGATTGTTTTATTTTCGCGCAGAAACGCGTCGAAAGTCTTTGCTTCGACCGAAACGGTGCGGCGTTTATGTTCTTTCAGCTCGCCGCTGCCGACGGTTTTCCGCACGCGGCTGTCGCCGGAGTTTGTTTCGTCGATTTCAAACTCGATTTTTTTATTTTCGGACGAAAGCGCCATCGAAAAACACTGGATTTTATCGCTTAAATCGTTTTGCGCGACATTTTTCCGCAAAAGCCGGAAATTGCGCGGGCTGGGCTCGAAAGCGACCGCCCTTTCAAAAAAACGCTCGCGCAGAAGCGCGATGCAAATCATTCCGAGATTCGCGCCGATGTCGACGACCGCGCGATTTTTTCCCGTTTTCAATAAGCCTTCGCTTTGCAGAAACTCGATTGAGTTTTTGATAAAATCAAGCTCGTAATTGCGCCGGACGAAAAGATGTTTTCCTATCAGCCAGTCGCGGCTGCTGCAGCTCAATAAACCGTTGTCGGTTTTGATTGTCACGTCGTGTTCCGGGCGATAATGATGCAGCGTCCATTGCAGCAGATTCCAATAATAATCGAGGCTTTTCACTAAATATTTTATTCCGCTTTTTGCGTCAGAGCGCGGCTGATCAAATGCATTTCCTGAACAAAGCCGGGAAACATTTCCCTAGTCGGCTTGCTCGCGAGCGAGCGCCAGAAAGCTTTCGAATCATTATTATCGACGCGGACAAAGTAAATTTTGTCTTTCTGAACGCTCAAAAGCGTGTAAATAACTTCATAAACTTTCGGGATGGTGTTTTCTTTCTGCCCTTCAAAATCGGCGAGCGTCGAACCTTTGGCGACGTGCTTGAGAATTACAAAATCCACACCGAATTTCGCCGGCAAACCATACGCCGGAATTCTTTTTTCTTTCTGTCCCAAATCGTAATCGAAAATCACGTGAACCAGCTTTCCTTCATAAAAGCGCAGCGTCACATCGTCGGTTTCGCCGAGTTTTTTATAAAGCAGTTTCCGGTAAGCCTTTTCGTTTTCCCTGGTTTGAATGATGCGCTTGATGCTGACCTGAAACAACCCGTGTTTTCCGCCCAGGCTGAAATCGTCAAACTCGTCTTTATTCGGCTTTCCGAGCAGTTTGACGGCGTCTTCCGGCGTGCTTTCGTCCAGCTTCAATTCATTTAAAACCTTATCGGTAAAAGTCGACGGCGAAACCGGATTTTCCGTCTGAGCCGCCGCGCCGGTCGCGATAAGCGCCGTCAGCAAAAAAGCAACTAGCGATTTGAACATAACAAAAACCTGCCTCAATTGCTTCTATAATTGTCAAACGTCATATCGATGCCGAAATCCTTCGCCTTCAATTTGGCAATCGTGTCCTGCAAAGTGTCGCGGTCTTTGCCCGAGACGCGGACGGTTTCGCCCTGAATCGAAGCCTGCACTTTCAGCTTGGCATCCTTGATGTATTTGACGATTTCCTTTGCTTTCTCAATCGGGATTCCCTGCTGGATTTTCACCGTCTGGCGCACGCTGCCGCCGGCGGCAGGCTCGATTTTCTGGTAATCCAGAGCTTTCAGGGAAATTCCGCGCTTGATGAGCTTGCCCTGCAGGATGTCGTTCATATTGCGCAGCCGGGTTTCGTCTTCGGCGGATAAAACGAGGTCTTTGTCCTGCAATTCGACCGTCGCTTTACTGCCTTTAAAATCAAAGCGCTGCGAGACTTCCTTGGTCGTCTGGTTGAGCGCGTTGGTCACTTCCGCGTAATCGGTTTTCGAAACGATATCGAATGAATTTTCTTTTGCCATAATGATTTATTGTAAACTGCGCGCCCTTTATTGAAAATCCGGGCGGTTCGCTAAACCTTTATTTTCATTCGCCCGCGCGAAAAAGTCGAGCGTCGAATCCGAATACTTCCGCGATTCACCAAAGTTCCTTTTTTAATGCCTGCTTAACCGGAAACCGTATTAAAAAAGTCTCCTGGCGGAAATTTACTGAATTTTGAACGGTTCTTCACGCCCGTTGAACGACTCGAATCGCCTGTTGAACGACTTTCTAAGTTCGTTGAACGGGTGACGCACCTCGTTGAACGACTTACTCGGCGCGTTGAATGACTGACAATGTTCATTGAACGACCGACGATGTTCATTGAACGACCGACGATATTCATTGAATGGTTTCCTTTGTTCATTGAACGACCGACGATGTTCGTTGAACGACTTACTTTCTTCATTGAACGACTTACTTTCTTCATTGAACGACCGGCAATGTTCATTGAACGTATTTCCATCGTCTTTGAACGACCGACGAAGTGCTTTGAATGACTGTCTAAGCTCGTTGAACGGTCGACGATGGGCGTTGAACGACCGGAGAGCTTTATTGTTCAGCCGCCGTTTTTAAGCGTCAGCCCGAAAAACTCGGTAAAGTTGCGCGTCGTCCGCTCCGCCAGCGTTTCCAGCTCGATTCCGTAAAAATCCGCCAGAAAGCGCGCCGTTTCGACGACATACATCGGCTCGTTGCGCTTTCCCCGAAAGGGAACGGGCGTTAAAAACGGGCAGTCGGTTTCGATTAAAAGCCTTTCGAGCGGCACAACGCGCGCCGCTGCGCGCAGATTTTCCGCCTTTTTAAAAGTCACATTGCCGGCAAATGAAATCAGGAAACCGATTTTCATCAAATCTTCCGCCATCGACGCCGTGCCGCCGAAACAATGCATAATGCCGCCGCGAAAATCTTCATTGCCGCATTCTTCGTTTAAAATGCGCACGGTTTCATCGTCGGCATCGCGCGAATGAATGATAACCGGCAAATTCAAAGCTCGCGCCGCGCCGAGCTGTCGCCGGAAAACCCGTTCCTGAATCTCGCGCGGGCTGTGATCATAATAAAAATCCAGCCCGATTTCGCCCCACGCGACGACCTTTTTGCTCGATTCGGCTAAATCCGTCAAACGCTTTTCCGCCGCGTCGTCAAAAGTTTTCGCGTCGTGCGGGTGAACGCCGATGGCGGCGAAAATGTTTTCGTATTTTTCGGCGACGCGAACGGCGCGCTCGAAATTTTCAAAATCGCCCGCCTCGCCCGTGCCGACGACGAGCATCGCTTTGACGCCCGCTTCCGCGGCGCGTTCGATAACTTCCTCGCGGTCGGCGTCGAATTCCTTTCCGTCGATGTGACAATGCGAATCTACAAAAATCATTTGTGAGTTAATTCCGATTTGTGTTCCTTTGCGATTCTGATTAAAAACCGCAAGGCTTCGTTGACCGATTCTGAATCGGGGAAAACTTTTGCTACATCAACGTCGAGTTTTACCAGATGTTCGTTTAACAGCTTTCTGCCTTCGCCGATTCTTCTTACCTTCAAGCTTTGCAAATCGTATTCGGGTCTTAAATCGTCATTCAAATCTTCCGTGTTCATAATCGCGTTTTTCTTTTGGAGTTAGTTCTCTTGCGCTAATAATTCTTATTTTACCGCTTTTTTCACTATAAGAAACAATCAATAATCTATTTTGGACGGATTCGCCGACAATCAAAAATCTGTTTTCTTCAATTGAATGATCAGCATCATACAAATCAACTACAAAATAATCATCCCAAATCGTCGTCGCTTCTTCAAAGCCGACGCCGTGCTTATTGAAATTTAGCGCGGCTTTATCTTTATCCCATTCAAATTGCATCGAATTTTAACCGGTATATTTGGCGTCCTTTTTCGCACCGAAAGAATCGAGAAACTTCATCGCCCAATAATCGAAGTCTTTCGTATATTCCGTTTTCGGCAGGCTAACGCTGAGCATAAACATCTTTTGTTCCAAAATATAAAACCTGGTGAAAAATATTTTTCCGGCTTCTTCGTAAATAAGCTCTTTGCCCGCCATTCCGTCGAGACAGACGTTTTTTTCGCTGATTAATTTCGTCGTTTTCGCGTCGTAGCTCTGCGCGAAAAGACTCTCGCGGAGAATATTGAGCTGGCGATGGTCGAGCAGCGGCGGAAACTTCATTCGCAGCACGCCGTAATGCGCTTTTTCGGTTTCGGTTTCGAAGCTGGCGATTTTGTCTTGCCCGGTTTCCCAGATTTCTTCGGGTTTTGCCGGAAAGACAATCCTAAAACCGTGTTTTTCCGAATTGAATTCGTTCCAAATTCCGAAAGTTTCCTCGGTCGGGCGCTTAAGCTCGGGCGATTTGCCGCTTTCGGCGGTGACGAACGCATTAACGGACGAAGATTTCGTATTTTTTTTCGTCTGCGCGAAATTCGGCGCGGCGCACGAACACGCAAGGAGAGCAATCAAAAACAGTTTTTTTGCATAAATTTATCTGTCAGGCTTGTTTCCGGACGGAACCAGACCTTTAAATTTAATTTGGTTTTGTTTGAGATTACTGCCCTGCGTTCGATAAATTTGAGAGCGGCGCGCCGAAACCGACGTCGTTTCGGGCTTCTTTTAATCAATCTAAAAACTTGAATGAGTTAAAAAATCTATCCGTTTCTTTGCCGAAATCACTAACTTTTTCCTTGTAATATTCAGTTAAAATATGCCAGTTAGTGACATCGGTTTTTATTTTATAAATTCTTTTGCCGGCAAACAAAAGCCGAACCCGCGTAAATTTCAAATCAGCCTTATACGCAAACTCTTTTCCTTTGTATTTGCCGATTTGAATATCATTTTCCGAAGTAATCGAAGGTTTGAGCTTGTCCCCGCTGCTGAGAAACGGAGCATATAGAATGCTCTCTCTGTATCTTTTCAAAACTTCTTCCCGACGGTTTTCGACATCATTCTTAAACTCCCAAACCGAAACCGTCGAGTTTGAGCCGCTTCTATATACGCTAAAAACATTTTCCGTCGAGTCTTCCGTCTTCTTGGCAGCAGTATTGGGAACTCCCGGAAAACTGATACTGAAATTATTTTCCTTTGAAACAAACTCTTTAATCTCGGCGGCGCTTGGCGCTGAGTAAATCAATGGCGGCGGCGGCATATCGTCCTGCGCTAAAACCGCCAAGCTCGAAAATGACAACAAGAGGATTGCCAGTAATAATTTTTTCATTTTTCTTCCGCGTTATTTTAATCGCGCGCCGTTTTTGACTTCTTCCAGAAAAGTCGCCAGCGCGGGCGTGTCTTCTTCGGTCAGAGAGGCGGCGCAAATCATTCCCTGCGATTCGAGCCCGCGCATTTTTCGCGGCTTCAGATTCGCCACCACGACGACCTTGCGACCGACGAGCTTTTCCGGCTCGTAATATTCGGCTAAACCGGCAAGAATCTGCCGTAAATTATCTTCGCCCAAATCAATCTCAAAACGCAAGAGTTTATCGGCATTCGGCACGCGCTCGGCAACTTTTATTTCGCCGACGCGTAATTCGACTTTCAGAAAATCGTCAATTGTTATGAATTGGTCTTCGGTCTTCGGGCTTTGGGCTTCGCTCTTTGATTGCTGTTCGCCGCTCGCCGTGTTTTCCGCTGACGGCTGATTGCCGACCGCTGATTGCTGACCGCTGACGGCTGACTGCTCTTTTTCTTTTTCTATCTCGCTCATAATTTTCTTTTTATCCAGACGCGGAAAAACGGCTAGAGTTTCGCCGATTCGCGTTCCCGCTTTTAATTCTCCCCAGGTTAGATTTTCGGGATTTATTTGTTCGACCGCGTCGCTTAAACCGATTTGCGCGTAGATTTTACGCGTCGCTTCCGGCATCACCGGGTAAAGCAAAACGCACAGCCAGCGCAAAGTTTCGGTCGCGCGATACAAAACCGCATTCAAAGTTTCCGCCTGATTCGCGTCCTTGACCAGCTCCCACGGCTTGGCGTCGGAAATCATCTTGTCAATCCGCGCAATCACCGACCAGACGGTTTCCAGCGCCTGGTGAAACTCGTAATTATCAAATTTTCTTATAAACTCGTCGCGCGCGTGTTCGAGCACGGAAACGAGGTCTTGCTCGTCCGCATTGATGCCGGCGCGCTTGGCGAAAATATAATTTTCCTCGCCGATTTTCCCGTCCGGAATCGCGCCGTCGCGATATTTGGTAATCATCGAAAGCGTCCGGCTCGATAAATTTCCCAGACCGCTCGCCAAATCCGCGTTGGCGCGGTCGATCAGATTTTCGTAGCTGAATTTGCCGTCCTGCCCGAAAACCATCTCGCGCAGCACGAAATACCGGATTGAATCAATCGAAAAATGTTTGTGCAAAGTGTCGAGCTCGACGACGTTGCCGAGCGTTTTGCCCATTTTGCGACCTTCGGCGTCGAGCCACATTCCGTGCGCGTAAACCGTGTCGGGCAGTTTTATTCCCGCCGCCAGCAGAAACGACCACCAGTAAACCGTGTGAAAACGCAAAATATCTTTGCCGACCAGGTGCATCACGTTTTGCCAGTATTTTTCGAAACCGACGGATTTTCTTTCCTCGTTGCCGTAACCGATTGCCGTAATGTAGTTTGAAAGCGCGTCAACCCAGAGATAAATCGTATGGCTTTCGTCGCCGGGCACGGGAACGCCCCAGTAAACCGATTTTTTTTCGCGCGAAATCGAAAGGTCCTGCAAGCCGCCTTTGATAAACGCCAGAACTTCGTTGCGCCGCGCTTCGGGTCGAATCTTTTGGGGATTTTCCTCGATGATTTCCAGAAGCGTCTCGCCGTAATCGGAAAGCCGGAAAAAATAACTTTCTTCGGAAACTCTATCGAGCGGGCGCTCGTGTATCAGACAGCGCGGCACGTCTTCGCCCGCGCGCAGCTCGTATTCGTTTTCGGTTTTAAACTCGGCGCAGTTCGGGCAAAACCAGGCTTCGTAAAAGCCTTTGTAAATCGTCTCGTTGCCTTTCGGCGTTTTGTTTGCGGCAATCTCGCGCCAGAGATTCTGCACCGCTTCGTAATGAAACGGCTCGGTCGTCCGCATAAAAATGTCGTAATTGTCCAAACCGAATTGGGCAAACATTTTTTTCATCTCGCCCGAAATAAAATCGACGTGCTGCTGCGGCGTTTTGCCTTTGCTTTCGGCGACGCGCTGGATATTTACGCCGTGTTCATCCGTCCCGGTCAGAAAATACGTGTCGAAACCGCGCTGCTTTTTGTGCTTTATCAAAATATCGGAAACCGTCGTAGTATAAAGATGTCCGAGGTGCGGCAGGCTGTTGGCGTAATAAATCGGGGTTGTAATATAAAAAGTTTTCATGACTGTAAAAAACTCAATTATAAAGTCTTTATCATTTTCGGCAAATTGCGGGAAACTTTTGCGCCTTTCGCCCGGCGATTGTCAGACATCAAACAGCAATCAGCGCCGGAAACGGATAAAATGACTTTTTGAATGCTTTTAATATTAAAACTTTTCAGGAACTTTTTTATTAAAATGTTCGTCAATAAAAATATTGTGAATTATTTCACACAATGCTAAGATGTTTTAATAAAAGGAGAAAGTAATGAAAGCGAAAACAGAAAAACCGAAAGTCGTGATCATCGGCGGCGGCTTCGGCGGGCTTCAGGCGGCAAAGGCGCTGGCAAACAAGCCGGTCGAAGTGACGTTGATTGACCGCAAAAATCATCATACTTTTCAGCCGCTGCTGTATCAGGTGGCGACCGCCGTGCTTTCTCCGGGCGAAATCGCCTCGCCGATTCGGCGCATTTTGTATCGTCATAAAAACGTCGAAGTGGTTCTGGGCGAAGCCTCCGATTTCGACAAGGCAAACAAGGTCGTAAAATTGCATGACGGCTCGGCGATTCCCTACGATTATCTGATTGTCGCCGCCGGCGCGCGCCACTCGTATTTCGGTCACGACGAATGGGAACGAGATGCGCCCGGTTTGAAAACCGTGGAAGACGCGGTCGAGATTCGCCGCCGCGTTTTGCTCGCCTTTGAGCTTGCCGAGCGCGACGCGCTTTTGACGGGAACGCACGAACCGCTTATTTTCGTCGTCGTCGGCGGCGGTCCGACCGGCGTCGAGCTGGCGGGCGCGATTGCCGGTATCGCGCGGCAGGCGCTGGCAAAAGATTTTAAATTGATCGACACGACCAAAGCGCGCGTGATGCTTTTTGAAGGCAGCGGGCGCGTTCTCGGAACGTTTGCCGAAGAGCTTTCCGTAAAAGCGAAAGAACAACTGGAAGATTTAGGCGTCGAAGTTCATTTAAACAGTATGGTCACGGCGATTGAGCCGGGACGCATCAAGGTCAATGACGAATGGTTTGAATGCAGCGTCGCGCTCTGGGCGACCGGCGTTGCCGCTTCTCCGCTCGGAAAAAAACTCGACGTCGAAACCGACCGCGCCGGACGGGTTTTCGTCAATCCCGATTTGACGATTCCGAATCACGAAAACGTTTTCGTCATCGGCGATATGGCTTCCATCAAACAGGCGGACGGCACGCCCGTTCCCGGCGTTTCGCCCGCCGCGATGCAGATGGCGGAAAACGCCGCCGCCAATATTATGCGCGATTTGAAGAGCGAGCCGCGCAAAGATTTTAAATACGTCGATAAAGGCTCGATGGCGACCATCGGGCGCAACAAGGCGATTGCCGAAATTCAGGGCTGGAA
>DASVRL010000251.1:0-3244 GCA_036388635.1 Pyrinomonadaceae bacterium | reverse complement strand
GCATAGCCTTTGCCCGCCATTATCTTTTTGAGGATGACTCCGACACTTTTTCGAGAATCGCACGCCGTGCAATGCCGGACTCGCAAGCCGCGGTTTTACTTGAACTAATGCTTCCTTATGTTCAAAAAGACTCGGAAGCGGTCAAGCTAAAAAAAAGAAACGACTGTCCGATTACAAAAGAATGGGGATTAAAATATTTAGAAGAATACAAACGGCTTTTACCGAAAAAGTCTTCGCTCATCGAACAAGCCGTTATCGTTTGCGAGAATTCCGAGATTGAAGTTTGGAAAAAGCCTTATTTTTATAAAAACACGCCGCTCAAAACCAGCCGGGATTATTTTGATTTTGCGAAGGAAATCAATGACAAAAAAACACAAGCGAACTTTTTGATGATGGCTTCTCAACGCGCCGGCGATGAAAAAAATTACCGGCTTGCCAGCAGTATCCTGGACATCATCGAGAAAGACTTTCGCCAATATAATTGGAGTTGGATGAAAATCGGAGCAATCTCGAAACAGATTGAAGAACTTTTTAAAGAAGATGATTTTGATGAAATAACCAGAACTTTAGAAAGCGCGCCGCCGGAATATCGTCCCTTCATAACAATAAAAGTTTTAAATTTTATGTCGCGGCTTAAACCGAATCATAGAGAATTTGTTGCGGATTTGATGAATCAAGCCAGAACCGACTTTAACAAAATCGACAAATACTCGGTAAATCCCGGAGATTCTGCAATTAATCCGACCCAATTCGGTCAGCTGACCGTGCTTTACGTCAAATTCGGCTTTTATGATGAAGCGATTATGACGCACGAAGAATCAATAAAATCCTTCAACCGGCTTTCCGGCACTTTACCGCCCGAATATAAGGACAAAAAGATAATTCTGCGTTTATCATCATTTTCAAGGTTTACCAACCGTTTTCCGCCGGACGATTTGGAATTTTTTAGCCGGTATTTTGACCGGATTTACGAAAATATCGGCATCATAGAAAACTCTCGAATACGGATGCATGAGCGGCTCGGGTTACTCGAAAAGAATTTAGAGAAACCGCCGAATACCTATCTGATTCCGGGAATTCCGAGAATTATAGAATAAAAGCGACCAAGCCTATTAAACGCTCCGGTATAAGCTTCTTGCGTCGGAGGCAACGAAGAACATCAGCGAAGAGGCGCAAACGGCACTGCCGGAAGCAATAAAAAACGCTTCCGGCTTTTTCGTTTTCAAAGCTATTTTCTTTATTTTCAGAATTTTATCGTCCGCTGTTGACGTTTTTTTCCAACCAAGGCAATATATCTTAGTTCCCACTCTAATCCGAAAAAAATTCAATTAAAATTACCGCAAAAAAGCATGAAAAATATTAAATTAATCGTTCTCTGTCTGTTCATTTCCTTTGTCGTTTCCTGTTCCACGCCGATGCAGGACGCCATGAAACGTCATCATCCAATTGCCTACGTCCCGAAAAACATTCAGAATTCAAAGCCCGACCCGCACTTTATGGACGAAAAAGCGATTGTCGTGACGCTGCTAAACGGAAAGCAGTTTTTCGTCGGCGACGAAGAATATCCGAAAGAGGTTGTGCGCGAAGCAATCGAAAAGCAATTCGAAAAAAATCCGTCCGAAAAACAGTTGATTTATCTCAACATCGACCTAACCGCCGACTATGGCGCCGTCGTTCAAGCGCTGGACATTATTCGCCGCACCAATGCCGAAAGCGTCGGCTTGATAGTTGAACCGGCGACCGGCGCGGACAAAAAGCTTCAGGTTCTGAAAGTGAAATATTTGCCCGAGCCGGAAGAAGACGACGCGCCCGATTTGCTCGACAAGCGTCTGGTTATCAATCTGCAAAAAGACGGCAAAATAAAGCTCGGCAGGTTTGATAATTACGCTTTCAAACCGTCGTCGCCCGAAGTCGCGGAACCGGAAGTCGGCGGCAAGCTCGCGCCGATGCTCAAAGAAAACGAGGAGAAAAAAATCAATCTGAAAGGCACCAGCGAAATCGACAGGGCGATTTTCGTCAAAGCAACGCGCGCCAATCGTTACGGCGAAGTCGCGCGGCTTGTCGATGCGGCGACCGGCGCAGGTGCCGCTGAAATTTATATGGTGTTGGACGATTTGGAATAATCCGATGTTTACATTCGTTCAAAAATTGAGCCGGAAGCGATGAAAAATGCTCCCGGCTTTTTCTCTTTGCTTTGCGGAATTAATTTGACAAAAGCTCTTTCTTGAATTTATAAACAAAGCTGTTTTTATTAGCTCAACCCAGCGCAAAACATATGAAAAAACTTCTGAAATTCTTGCTTTACGCAGTCGTCGGGCTGCTGTCGGTTTTCGGTCTGGTCATTTTATACGTCCTTTATTTTCTGCCGCGCGTTCCGGTCGAGAATATCAAAATCGAGACGACGCCCGAACGCATCGAGCGCGGAAAATATCTGGCGGAAAACGTCGCGCAGTGTCTGGATTGTCATTCGGCGCGCGATTGGTCGAAATTTTCCGCGCCCGCCGCGCCCGGCAGCGAAGGCAAAGGCGGCGAGGCTTTCGACCGCACGATGGGCTTTCCCGGTACGTATTACGCCCCGAATATCACGCCTTTTCACCTGAAAGACTGGTCGGACGGCGAGCTGTTTCGCGCCATCACTTCCGGCGTCAGCCGCGACGGTCACGCCCTTTTCCCGATTATGCCTTATCCGAACTACGGCAAAATGGACCGGGAAGACATTTATTCGATAATCGCCTACATCCGAAATCTCGCGCCCGTCGAAAACACGCCGCCCGCTTCCCATTCAAATTTCCCGATGAACATTATCATCAACACGATTCCCGCCGAAAGCGCTTTATCAACGAAACCCGCGCCGACCGACGCGCTCAACTACGGCAAATACCTGGTCAATGCCGCATCCTGCGCCGAATGCCACACGCCGGCGCGGCGCGGACAAATCATCGCCGAAAAAATCTTCTCCGGCGGCAGATATTTCGAAATGCCGAACGGCACAATCGTCTCCAAAAACATCACGCCCGACAAGGAAACCGGCATCGGCGCGTGGTCGCAGCAGGATTTCATAACCCGTTTCAAAGCCTTCGAAAACGCCGCTCACTATGCCGCCGAAGACCTCAAACCGGGCGATTTCAACACCATTATGCCGTGGTCAAACTACGCGAAAATGACCGACGCCGATTTAGCCGCAATGTATCTTTATCTAATGTCGGTCAAGCCTATCTCCAACAAAGTCGAAAAAGTTTTTATT
>DASVRL010000250.1:0-2910 GCA_036388635.1 Pyrinomonadaceae bacterium | reverse complement strand
CATAAACGCTTTTGATCGTTTCGATGGGATTGGTTATCGCGTTCCAGTTGGCTTTGAGCGATTCCCACGCGCCTTCGAAAACGCCTTTGGCGAAACGATTGTGCGCCAGATTGTCCACCGTCTTGTTGACGATTTCCATATCGGCGTTAAATTTTTCCTGAACGCCGATATATGCGTGCTGGAGTTTTAAGAGATTTTCGACCGACAAATCGAATGCGATTTTGCCGTTCTCCAAATCCAGATTTTCGATTCTCACGCCGCGCGATTTTGCCAGCTCGAAAATTTCGTTCAGCTTATCGCCCCACAAATTTCCGCCGTTTGCCGCGTCGAAACGCGATTGAATGTAAAGCCGCAGAGCGCGGTCTTCCGTGACGGGCTTGCCGTCGCCCGGCGCATCGAGCGTGATGTGCTTTAAATCGCGCAGCTTGCTCGGCGTGCCGAAACTGGAAGGCAGAATCTGCGCCTTCCGCATCAAATCCTGTAATCTCCACTGCTCGTACCGTTCGGCGGTGATGCCGCGCCTGCCGTTGCGTTTTTCGCCCGGCGTCAGCGTTCTGCCGTCCGCCGAGTAGTCGTAAACTTTTCCCTCGCGGAACTGCCCGCCCTGCGCCGCAAACTCCTTCTGCAGTTGGCGCAAAGCATTGATTTCTTCGGTTTCCAGACGGTAATTAAAAGACTGATTCTTTATCTCGGCGGGCTTTACGATCGCGTCGTCCTGCGGCGACGGGTCGCTACCGCGATATTTAAGACCGCCGAGAAACATCTCGACAAATTTTTTCTGCTGCGGCGTCGCGTCCAGTCCGGCTTGGCTGGCGGCTTCGAGCAAAATCCGGCGATGCAGCTCGCGCGGCGATTCGCCCTCAAGACTTCTCACCGAGACTTCTTCGGGCGGAACGGGCGGCGATTTTGGCGATATTTTTTTTTCGTCGGCAGGCGGCTTGAGCGAGGTATTTTCGTCGGCGGCTTCGACGAGCCGCCGCTGTTCAATGGAAGAGACCGAGCTTGAATCGATGGAAATAGTGTTGTCGCTCATAAGCCTCTCGGGTCACTCACTTAAATTTTCCGGCGACGCGCGCGACGATTTGCGTCGGGTAATTTCCGATTTCGTGAAATTTCTGCACGGCTAGATTCGGAAAGTAACGCGCGGCGGCGAGAGCGAGCGGCGAACCGGCTCCGCCGGTTTTCAGGTTTTCCCATTTCGAGGCGTAACGACGGGCGAAGCTGACGGCTTCGACGCCGACCAAGCCCTGCGCGCGCGCCTGCGCCAAGCCGGTTCGATAAGCGTGTCCCATCGCCAGCGCGACCGTTCCTTCGCCGCCGTTGTAGGCGGCGGTCACGAATTTCCAAAACTCGATGCCGTCCGGCTGACCGTAGCGCGAGAAAGCGATTTCGCCGAGGCGTTTGGCTTTGATGTTCAGCAGACGCGCCGCGCCGGGAATCGCTTTGGAAGGGTCGAGGCGCTCATCACTGCTCGAGCCGGCGATTCCGACGTTTAAGCCCACCTCACGCGCGGCGGGTCTGCCGAACTGCGCAATGCCCGCGTAACCGTATTGATTAATCACCGTCGGGTTAAACCGCGATTCCTGCGCGAGTAAACTTTTCAAAATGGCGGGCGAAAGTCCCGGACACCATTCGACGGCGTTGGCGATAATGTCGTCGTAGCGCGTCGTGTAGCCGTCGAGATTTCCCGCGTTGATTTTAAAACGGCTGGCGGTTTTAAACGCCTGGCTGAAATCCTTCTGGTCGTCAATCAAGCCGTTTAACTGTTCGGCGCCGATGATGTCTTTGATTTCGTTCAGCGTCGGGTGAACCAGCAAGGCGCTGATTGAATTCCATTCGTCGAGCAAATCCTGATGCTCGGTCGTCAGCGGCACGCCTTTTAATTCGGGATGACGCGCGTAGAAAATCAAATCCGTCAATTGCCACGGGTCGTTGGCGCCGAGTTGAATGGCTTTGACGAGAGTTTTCAATTCTTCGACGGTGCGCTCGCGCAGCCATTTTTCGTCGGCGGTCGCCGGACGAAAATCGTCGGTTTCCTTTTGCCCGAAATCTTCGCGCTTTTCGACCGCCGGAAAACGTTTTTCGTCGAGTTCGAAAGTTTTCTGCCCGCGCGTTTTGCCGCTCGTTTTCTCGAAATTGCGCGGAGCGAGCGGAATTATCTGAGATTGAATTTTAAGATTTTCGCCTGACATCTTTGTTCACCTCAAAACCTTAAATTAAACGTTTGTATTTAAAACCGTCTTGATGCCGCCAGCCATCTGGTCGACGACCTTGCTCATCACCTCGATATGCTGCGAAACCTGGTAAAGCCGCGCCTGCAAAGCTAAAAGCTCGCCGGGCGAGAGATTTTTGTCCGAGCGCATAATCGATTCGACCTGTTTGTATTCGCTTTCGATTTGCGTGAAACGCCCGCTCAAATCGGTGGTCGCTTTCGAAGTGTTGCCGATTTTGCTGTAGGCTTCCTTGAGCATTCCGAGCCGCGTTTTGCTGTCGAGCAGTTCCGGCAGCATCATATTGACTTTCGATTTGTCAGCCGGATTCTGCCCGCCGAAACGCTGCGCCAAATCCGCCTGCATCTGGTCTAATTTCGACTGCATTTCGACGCCGGAAGTCTTGCTCGTCGTCGGCGTCGTCGGCGTCGTAGCCGGTTTCTCCGTCTGCCCGCCCGGCTGCGTTTCCTGCGTCTGCTGCTGCAAGTAGCTTTCAAACGAACGCTTGCCGTTGGTTGGCGATTGCTGCTGCTTTTGAGTTTGATTTTCCAAAGTCTGCTGGAAAATCTGACTGACGATGCCGGAAGTGATTTCGCTCATTGCTCGTTCTCCTTACTCGATAAATCTTCTCAACCCAAAATAGAGTTATGGCTTATCCAGAGTTATCGGCGGATTCCGCGAAAAGTTTCCTGTTTTTTTC